>DASYQG010000148.1:0-2398 GCA_036005825.1 Chitinophagaceae bacterium
TTTTTCCTATTCAACAATGCGTTTACATTCCTTTCAACAATTTGCAATACTTCTGGTGCCTCATTCTTAAGATTAACACTCATTATCGTATGTTTATCTCTTATGCTTGAATAATTATGCCAAACTTTATATTAATTCCGTTCGCCCGGGGGCCTTGAACAGATTAAATAATAAATAGCTTTTGGAGACGTTCTATTCAAGCAAAGCGCCTACAACTATTATTCAACTGGCTGCAAGCCATAAACCTTAGCAGTAAATTTTAATTGGCAACCTGTCGGCCGGCAGGTTCAAGTATTAGCTTCTTTCTTCATAGTTCTTCGAACAGCAACCCCCGTCTGCCTGTTTACCTGTCGAAGGCATCGCGGACATAAATGACGGCGTAAAGGAAAAAGAATCTTTGTATTTTTAGATGAATAAAGAAGTAAAATCTATTTGGAATTATCCTCATCCAAAATTAAATGAGTATTGAATCTCACATTGCAGATCGAAAGTTTATAACACTCTTCAGGGATACATTTGGAATGAATGAAAATGAACTCGAATTGTTGCTGTCTTTTTTCGAATTGAAAAAAATATCAAAAAAAGAATTCTATCTAAGACCGGGAAAAGTTTGCAGGTATAAAGCTTATGTCAATAAAGGTTGTTTGCGTAATTATGTAATAGATGAACAAGGACATGAACGTGTCCTTTTTTTCCCGATTGAAGACTGGTGGATTGCAGATATTGATAGTTATTATTCAGGCGAGCCGGCAACTAATTTTATCCAGGCCATTGAAGACTGCGAGCTGCTGGAAATATCTAAAGAAAATTTCCAGTTACTTGAAAACAAAATACCAAAACTCAGCCAGTGGTATTCGTTAAAGATGACCCGCAGAGCTACAACAATCAACCGGAGAATGGAAGAACTGAAGACCATGTCTCCCAGGGAACGATATTTAGACCTATTAAATAAGAGGCCTGATATCTTTCAACGCATTCCTCTTCAATACATCGCATCTTATCTTAATATCGAGCCGCAATCGCTGAGTCGTTTACGCAAACAGATCTCGGGGCATTAATTATTTATTTTTATCCCTTCGTTTTTCTTAACCTCGGTTAAGTGAATTGCCGGTGCTATTTTTCAATTTTAGTTTTTCAATTAAAAACTAAACTTTAAAATGATGAAAACATTAGTAACCGGAGCAACAGGGAATACCTGTTCCAT
This sequence comes from Chitinophagaceae bacterium, assembly GCA_036005825.1. Taxonomy (GTDB): domain Bacteria; phylum Bacteroidota; class Bacteroidia; order Chitinophagales; family Chitinophagaceae; genus VBAS01. Next base: position 1,205 of record DASYQG010000148.1, read on the forward strand.
TCTCATTCCCGCATTGATCAATGCAGGACAACAAGTAAGGGCATTTGTACGAAATGAAGAAAAAGCGCAACAGCTTAAAGAAGCCGGCGCTGAAATTTATGTCGGGGACCTGGATCGCTCCGATACTATAGATGCAGCATTGGTTGGTGTCGACCAGGTTTATCTTTGTATTTGGAACGGTCCATCGGCAGCGACACAGGGTATTAACGTAATCAATGCGATAAAAAGAGCCGGAACCAATCCTTTTGTAGTAAGACATTCAGCATTTGGCAGTAAAGGATCCAGGATTATTCAGCAAATTGATGAAGTTGATAATGCGCTCAAAGCATCCGGTCTACGCTGGACAAGTATCAAACCCACTTTTTTTATGCAGAATCTCCTTATGGCTGCATCATCTGTTAAATCAGACGGCAATATTTATTGGGATTGGGCCAATGGGAAAGCCGGTATGATTGATGTCCGTGACGTTGCAGAAAGTGCATTAGGAGCTTTAACGGGAAAAGCGCAGGAAGGAAAAGAATATATTCTTACAGGTCCTGAATCGGTTTCTATGTATGATGTTGCTTCTTCATTCACCAAAGTATTAGGCACGCAGGTTAATTACGTTCCTGTGCCTCATGAAGCTTCAAAAGAAGCCATGATAGGTATGGGTTTTCCCGAATTCATTGTGGATGGCTACATCGAATTAAATGAGGGATTCACTAATGGATTTGCAGATACTGCTAATGGGAATGTAAAAACATTAACGGGGCATGCTGCACGATCTGTTAAAAATTTCACCAGTGATTTCAAAGAATATTTTGTGAGTAAGAATTAATTTAAAAAGTAACCTAAGTTTATTTTCGAAATTATAGCCTTTCCGTACTGCTCCAATTTAGTTAGTTCCATAAATAAAAGTTGGCCTGAGTTACACACTCAGGCCAACCATTTTATTCTGCCTGGCCATAGGTCAACTTCTATTGAAAATATTTGTGCTGTTGTTGTGTTCCAGCATCAGCATCTTTCTTGCATTGTTCTTCGCGGCAATAAATGGAAAAATAATTAACTTTCTGTACAAGAAACTTGCGTAAAAAAGACTGGCGATAGAATATATTTCCGCTTTCGTAAATCTCAGCATAAAATTGACAATTGATTTAAACAAAATAAAATGAGAAAACTAATTGCGGCAATGAATATGACACTTGATGGATTTTG
>DASYQG010000149.1:0-2255 GCA_036005825.1 Chitinophagaceae bacterium
GTGGTAGTTTATTTTATGATCAGTCCGTATTATAATTAAAAGCCCAACTCTTTTATCGGGTCCCAAAAGTGTTTTTCAAAATCAACAACCTTATCATTCCTTACTTTTATTCCTTCTTTCTTTAATGACTTTTCCATGGAATCAGGTGGGGAAAAATGATGTTTGCCACTGAGTAAACCAATCCGATTAACTACACGATGTGCGGGTACTTTTGGTTTTACCTTGCCTGCGCCATTCATTGCCCAACCAACCATCCTTGCCGATGATTTTGTACCAAGACAAGCGGCAATAGCGCCGTATGAAGTCACTTTTCCTTTTGGGATCTGTCTTGCTACTTCGTAAACAAGCTCAAAAAAACTTTCATCCTTTTTACCGGAAGGCTTTACTGATTTTAATCTTGCCATCTCATAAAGATAGAAAACCAATATTTCTTAAGAAGAACTTAGTTGGCTACAACTGCGGTTGCAGTACCTATAGCTGGTTTTGCTTTTCGCAAATAATATAGCTCGCCTTTGGTCGATGAAAAATGATCTGTACGGTCTTCATCAACGAAAAGCTGCCATTTGATCATGCTATCATTCATGATCTCCAAAAGACTCTTTACGACAACTGTTGAGCTACTATCCCCGGTCGAAAAATCAAACCAGATAGGAGATTTTTGAAAATCAATTTTGTAATCACTGATCTTTTTTGTCTCTCCCATATAACTTAGAATTATAGTTGAACTATCTATAACCTCAAGACTAGCACTATCATCTTGCTCTCCGACTACCTCCCAACGACCTACAAGGTCTTTAAGTTTTTTTTGCTGGCTAAAACCTGTTGTCGCCAAAAAGACAAACATTCCTGTTACCACTATCACTCTTTTCATAAATCTAAATTTTCCTCAGAGGTAGTAATGCAGACTTTGTGCCATTAATCGTATGCGCTGAAATGAGGGAGAACTAAGCAGGAACGTCCTGACGCTAATGTTCAACCAAACAAAAGGGAATTATTTTCCTTGCTTATTTTGTTGATCCAGTAGAAATGAACGGCGTGGCTCTTCCACATTTTCGTATTGATATGGGCAATGTAAGCAACCCATACCACAGCAAGATCCTTTTTCAAGATGGTATTTTTCGGTAAAAACTATATAACCATCTTTGTTTATATAAAAATGAATTCCTTCTATTAACTCAGGCTGACTCATATTCTTTTAAAAATTCCTGTAGTTCTTTATCTTTTTCTTTTCCGGGAAAAATTTCCGGTAAAGAAAATTTTAAATAATGAATCCTATTGCTTCCGGCGATATCCAATGATTCGTAATGTGTCTTAATTTTTAATTCATCACTGATATTATCATTGCTGTAAAGATTCTCGATATCGTCAATAAGATCGCACTTGTATTTTTCAATTATCAATTTTGTAAAGCGGTATAAATGCGGGCTATCAGTCTTTAAATGTATAAAACCATCCGGTGCAAGAAATTGTTTATAAAGCCGGAGAAATTTTGGATGTGTCAATCTTTTTTTAGCCTTGCCAGTTCTTAATTGCGGATCAGGAAATGTGATCCATATATCTTTTACTTCGTTTGATGCAAAATATTCAGTAATGCGATCGATCTGAATTCTTAGAAAAGCAACATTAGGAAGTTGAAGTTGCAATGCTTTTTTTGCGCCTACCCAGATTCGATTCCCTTTTTGATCAATACCAATAAAATTTTTCTGGGGATATAGTTGGCCAAGGCCAACTGCATATTCACCTTTTCCGCATGCTAATTCAAGTGTAACCGGGTTCTCATTATGGAAAAATTCTTTCCACTTCTCTTTCATGTCTTCAGGGTATTGAAGCACATTAGAAAAGGTTTTTAATTCAGCGAAGCGAATAAGTTTTTTTTGGCCCATGGGCGGCAAAGGTAGCAGAAAGAAAAAAGCCTTTCCGTATAAACAGAAAAGCAAACAATCACATGAGAGAATAGTTGCTGTAGGCATCCGATTCAATCGGGACACGGAACGTATAGCTAAGAAATAGTGTTTAGTTGCTTATCTCGGAAATAAAAAAAGCCTTTCTGTATAAACAGAAAGGCAAACAATCACATGAGAGAATAGTAGCTGTAGGGGCAGGGTTCGAACCTGCACGGAGAAGTTAGCTAAAAAGCAAAGTTTAGTGGTCAACCCTGGTCGGCCTTACCATTGGTAACGTCGGCTCTACTTTTCGTTTATCCTGTTATCTCCACCCCCGAGACGAGAGGGCATGTCTGCCGGGCTTACGCCATT
>DASYQG010000150.1:0-2635 GCA_036005825.1 Chitinophagaceae bacterium
GGATTTTTATTTTCACTTAATAAGACACTCATTGGTCTTCCAACAATATTACTGCGGCCAATCACTACAGCATGCATCCCGGAAGTGTTGATCTTATAATGTTCCAGCATCAGCATGATGCCATGAGGAGTAGCAGGAATAAAAGTTGGTAAGCCTTGTACCATTCTGCCAATGCTTACGGGATGAAAGCCATCTACATCTTTATCCGGATCAATAGTATTAATTACATGTTCATCGGAAATATATTTGGGCAAAGGAAGTTGAACAAGAATGCCATCCACATCAGGATCATGATTCAGTTCTTCTATCTGTTCCAACAATTTATTTTCGGAAATGTCAGCCTCAAATCTTATAAGTGTCGATTTGAAACCAACTTCTTCGCATGATTTTACTTTTGAAGCAACATAAGTTTCACTGGCGCCATCATTACCAACTAATATAGCGGCGAGATGAGGAACTTTTTTTCCTTCGGCAAAGAGCTGGGCCACATCCATTTTCAATTCATCTTTTACTGCTTGCGATACTTTCTTACCATCTAAAATTTGCATGGCGCAAAGGTAGGGGTGAAGAAATAAAACCGAAAGCAAAATAAAAGGATAAAAAATTTGAGTGCATAAAATCTTTTTAATAGTTTTAGATCATAAGGCTATGAGAAAGTAATAATTTTTTAAACCTTTCTTATGTTAATGCCTTATTCCTACGCTGATCTTTCTCCACCAAAGGACATATTGACTATAATTTTACTGATGTGACTTCTATGTCTTTCAGGTTTGTTATTAGTAAAATAAAACTTAGAAACATGAAACTATTACGATTATCCCTGGGCCTTTTTTTAGTTTGTTTATTAAGTGCTTCTTCATGTAATAAGCCTCCATATAAAGCAGACTATGAGAATATCGGTGGTTATGTAATAGGCAAAGAGACATGTAACTCTGATGAAAGTCAGGATTACTGGCTTTTAGATTTTACTGTGTATCCAAACTCACCTAAACTCGGAGATACATTGATATTAAACGGAACTACATATACAAATGTATTGAAACTAAAAGGGCTTGATTCAAGGTTAAAGCAAATAGGAATGAGAGTTTCGATTGATTACAGGATAATAAGTAGTAGTAAAATAATAATTGCTGGTTGTACTGTAGCCATGCCGGTAACTTATTCATTAAAAGAGTTATTTATCTTAAACCAATTTGAAATCCGATAAACTTTACATTGATTAGTGCAGCGATAGGGTTCTTATTTTGTTTATTTGGAAGCAGCTTTCACAGGCCATTTCTTTTTTTATATAAGAACAGATTTTATTTTTCCTTGCTATCATTTTAACTTACAATAAAATTAACTGCTTGACCAAACCTTTCCTTATCCTTCTATTTCTTTCCATTCATTTACTTATAAATGGACAAACGGTTCGTCATCCTGTTGCTGCGATTTATGCTGGTCTCGGAGCATATAGTATTGATCATGTTGATGTTTTTTCTTTTAACAATAACCAGGCTTCGCTGGCTCAAATGAAAAGTGCTTCTGCCGGAGTTTATGGAGAAAGAAGATTTATGCTCGATGAATTAAGTCTTTATCAATTGGCGATAGCGGTGCCAACCAACTCAGGAAATTTTGGTGTTAAAGCCGGCTATTTTGGATTTAGTGATTACAATGAGTCGCAAATGGGATTGGCTTATGCAAGGAAACTCGGATCGAAAATGGATATAGGTGTTCAATTTAATTATAATGGCATCCAGGTTGGTGGTTATGGTAATTCATCTGCTATCAACTTCGAGATCGGAACGATCTTTCATTTAACTGATAAATTACATGCAGGAGTGCATGCCTACAATCCTGTTGGAGGCAAGTATGGTAAAAACTCTGAAGAAAAATTAGCATCGGTATACACAGTTGGTTTAGGTTATGAAGCGTCTGATAAATTTTTTATAAGCGCAGAAATAGAAAAAGAAGAGAACCAGCCTGTGAATATAAATGCAGGTATGCAATATAAATTTTTGCCACAATTCATGGCAAGGGCGGGCATTGCCACTAATACTTCAAATGTGTATGCAGGGGTTGGTTTGTTTTTAAAAACTTTTCGTCTTGACGTAGTGGTCAGTTATCATCCACAACTTGGAGTTACACCCGGGTTAATGTTAGTATATAATTTTTCAAAAAAAAATAATGAATAAAGAATGTGGGGTCGCATTTTCATACTGCTGTTATTCATCATCCACTATTCACCATCTGCTATTTATGCCCAGGAAACCCCGGTATCAACGATCGAACAGCAATTGGAAAACCTTACTGATGTCGACCAGGCAGAAACGGAAGATGACAGTTATCACCAACAATGGGAGCGATTCAGAAGAAATCCTCTTAATATGAATACTGCTGATGAAAATGATCTGCGTGAACTGAAAATTCTTTCAGGATTGCAGATAGCAAATTTTATTTCATATAGAAAATTGCTAGGGAAATTCATAAGTATTTATGAATTGCAGGCCATACCATCTTGGGATGTTCAAATTATTAAAAAACTTTTGCCTTTTATTACAGTTGCAGAAGCAATAGATCTTATTGATGTTTTCAAAACAAGATTTAGAGGAGGTGATCACTCTTTGTCATTTCGGTATTCCCAGGTATTGGAAAA
>DASYQG010000151.1:0-5024 GCA_036005825.1 Chitinophagaceae bacterium
AAACTTGAATGGATACGAGCCTGCTCTTGTAGTAAGTACAAAAAAAGTTAATGGCAAAATTGAGGTGAGTGTAAAGGATAATGGCAACGGCATTCCTCAAAAAGTATTGGATAAAATATTTCAACCCTTCTTTACTACTAAACCAACAGGACAGGGAACAGGATTGGGATTATCGTTGAGCTATGATATTGTAAAAGCCCATGGTGGTGAGTTGAATGTTGAAACGAAAGAGGGTGAGGGATCAATTTTCGTAATTAAACTTGCAATTTAGACTGATACATGATAAAAAAGGTAAACCTCCTTGCTTTCATTTTCATCGTTCCCTTGCTTTGGGGTGGAGCCTTAGCCCAAAAGCAAGGACAAGACCTTATTGACTCTTTGTTTACACAGTTGTCCATAGCAAAAGAGGATACTAGTAAAGTAAATCTACTGGCGCAGCTAACCGCTGCATATTATCCTATCGATCCTGAAAAAGGTCTGCAATATGGAAGCAAGGAAATGGAACTCGCTGAAAAATTAGAATGGAAAAAAGGAATTGGTTGGGCAAACATTCATATAGGAGTTAATTATTGGGCAAAGTCGGATTATGCTCAAGCCTTGGAATATTATTTTAAAGGATTAAAGGTAAGTGAAGAATTGAACGATAACCGATTAATGACAAGTTCATTGGGCAATATCGGCATCATTTATTTTGAACAATCCAATTATCCCAAAGCACTAGAATTTGACCTTCGGGCCGTAAGGATGTTTGAGGAGATGGGTGATAGAAAAGCAGTGGCAAGAAACCTCGGCAACATTGCTGAAGTTTATGGCAAACAACATAATTATCCCAAAGCCTTGGAATATTATTTTACAGCATTACGTATGAATGAGGAGTTGGGTAGAAAGCCAAGTAAAGCTTTAAATCTGATTGGCATTGGGGATGTTTATGCAGCGCAAACAAATTATTCTAAAGCTCTTGAATATTATTTCATGGCTTTGTACTTAAATAGGGAATTGAAAACTAAAAGAGCAATAATGGCATGCCTTAGTAATATAGGCTCAACTTATTTATTAATAGTGAAGGACAATAGCAAAGTCATATTAAATGAACGATTTGCAGGAAATAAAATAACAGCCTTGCAACAAGCGAAGAATTATACCGATAGTAGTATAGCCTTTTGTAAAGAGATCGGGGATTTGTCGGTTTTGATCGATAATTATAAAAATCTGAGTGAAATACAGGAATTTTTGGGAGATCATAAAGATGCTCTGGAAAGCTATAAGAATTATAACACGACCAAAGATTCAGTATTTAATTTAGAAAAAAGTAAAAAAATTACTCAGGCAATCATGCAATATGAGTTTGATAAAAAGGAAGCTGTTGCCAAGGCTGAGCAAGAAAGGAAAGATGTTGATGCAAAGCGAACAAGAAATTTACAGTATACTGCTATCGCTGGTTTTGTATTGCTTGCTATTTTTCTATTTTGGAACAACATGCAAAAACAAAAGGCCAAAATAAAAATTGAGAAAGCTTATGCAGAACTAAAGATAACACAACAACAACTTATCCAATCCGAAAAAATGGCCTCCCTGGGCGAACTCACAGCCGGCATTGCTCATGAAATTCAAAACCCGTTGAATTTCGTTAATAATTTTTCGGATGTAAATAAAGAATTACTGGTGGAAATGAAAGATGAAATGAATAAGGGAAACCTGGAAGATGCAAAAGCAATAGCAAATGATGTAATAGATAACGAAGAAAAAATAAATCACCACGGTAAAAGAGCTGATGCCATTGTAAAAAATATGCTTCAACACAGCCGTAGCAGCAGTGGAAAAAAAGAACTAACAGATATTAATGCATTAGCAGATGAATATTTAAGATTAGCTTATCATGGTCTACGTGCAAAAGACAAATCATTTAATGCAGATATCAAAACTGATTTTGATAATAACATTGGGAAAATAAATATTATTCCACAAGATATTGGAAGAGTAGTTTTGAATTTGATCAACAATGCCTTTTATGCTGTTGATGAAAAAAAGAAACAAAACCAGAACGGATATGAGCCAACTGTTTCAGTAAGTACAAAGAAAGCAAGCGATAAGATCGAGATTAAGATCAAGGATAATGGGAATGGTATTCCGCAAAAATTACTGGATAAAATATTTCAACCATTCTTCACCACTAAACCAACAGGTCAAGGGACAGGTTTAGGCCTATCGTTAAGTTATGATATTGTAAAAGCACACGGTGGTGAGTTGAGAGTGGAAACGAAAGAAGGAGAAGGAACTGCCTTTATCATTTTTCTTGGAAATAATCATTTATAATTTAAACTTAAAATATATGAAGCGACTTGCTTTTTTAACAGTAATCATTTTTTATGTGAGTTTGCAAACTGCAGTTTCTCAAACATCTTCGAAGTTTAGCATTAATAAATATATCAATGGCAAAGGTGACACGTTGCTTTATCGCCAGCTTTTTCCGGATGCCGATACGCTTCGAAGATTTCCTCTCGTAATTTTTTTACACGGTTCTGGTGAACGGGGTAATGATAATGAAGCGCAATTGAAATGGGGAGTAATGAATTTTGCATCAGACGAAAATATGATACGCTACCCGGCTTTTGTAATTGCTCCGCAATGTCCTTCCAATCTGAGCTGGTCAAATTTTGATCGTGACAGAAATAGCATGCAAATGAATTTGCAACCTTCACCCACGAAACCTATGCAATTGCTTATTGAGTTAATTGATAAACTTAAAAAGACCTTACGTATTGATACCACAAGAATATACATTACAGGTCTTTCAATGGGAGGTTATGGAACTTATGATGCCATTATGCGATATCCAAAATTATTTGCAGCGGCTGTGCCGGTTTGTGGCGGCGGCGACGTTTCAAAAGCATCGTCAATAGCACATATACCGATCTGGATATTTCATGGAGCAGAAGACCCTTCTGTGAGTCCCGTTTATTCACTTGAAATGTTACAGGCGTTGACGAAAGCAGGAGCACATCCGGGATTCACACAATATCCCGAGGTTGGACATTTCTCATGGCTGGGAGCCTATAGTGATTCTTTGATGATAGAATGGCTTTTCAGGCAACGTAAATAGAATATTAGTCAATAACAAAAAGAATATAAATGTGCAAGGAGAAAATAAAGGTGAGTGATAACGGAAATGGTATTCCGCAAAAAGTATTAGATAAAATATTTCAACCTTTTTTTACCACCAAACCAACAGGACAAGGAACTGGTTTGGGTTTGTCATTGAGTTATGATATTGTAAAGGCACCTGGTGGAGAATTGAAAGTTGAAACAAAGGAAAGCAAAGGGTCAGAATTTATTATTATCCTTCCAACTCATTAAAATTTTTGACAATTTTGACTGCTAACAGTATTATCATGAAAGAAGGAGAAAACAGGTCAGATTTACTTTTGAAGACTTTTTATAGACTTGTCAATGCAATTATGAGCAAAACTGATGACCCTGCGGGAGACCTGCTCAGCGTCATGGCGGATGATATTAAAGGATTTGGAACCGGAAAACATGAGGTCTTTAATAGCCGCGACGAATTTATGGAGAGAATCTACAGGGTTTTTGGCAAGCAGTTACCAGCTGAAGCGCATCTTGAATTTCTTAACCTGCAAATTGCTATGCAGGATACTATTGGAATTGTTCATGGCCCTTATGAGATAAGTTATATGCTTGGCGGAATTGAAACCCGCTTTTATATGCGGCGAACAGTTATTTTTAAATGGGACAATGAGTATTGGCGTGCCATTCATATGCATGTTTCCGAGCCTTCAGCTCACCTGACCGAGGGTGAAAGCTGGCCTGTAAAAGCACTAAAGGCACAAAATGAAGAATTGAAGAGGCAGGTAGAATTACAAACAGAAAAATTATCCAAATCCCTCTCCGAACTCAAGGCTACACAGCATCAACTTATTCTTTCAGCCAAAATGGCTTCGCTTGGTGAGCTCACTGCCGGCATTGCCCATGAGATACAGAACCCCTTAAACTTCGTCAATAATTTTTCTGAAGTAAATAAGGAATTACTCAGTGAAATGAAAGATGAAATGGAGAAAGGAAATTTGGAAGAAATAAAATCTATTGCAAATGATGTGATAGAAAATGAAGAAAAAATAAATCATCATGGTAAACGGGCTGATGCTATTGTTAAGAGCATGCTGCAACATTCAGGAACCAGTAGTGGACAAAAAGAGCCAACAGACGTTAATGCTTTGTGTGATGAATATTTGAGATTGGCGTATCATGGTCTTCGGGCAAAAGACAAATCCTTTAATGCTGTAACAAAAACTGATTTTGATAACAGCATAGGCAAAGTAAATGTAGTATCGCAAGAAATTGGAAGAGTAATTCTGAATTTGATCAACAATGCATTTTATGCTGTGGATGAAAAGAAAAAACAAAGTGGTAACGAATATGAGCCAACTGTATCAGTAAGTACAAAGAAAGAAAAGGATAAGGTTGAGATAAGGGTTAAAGACAATGGCAACGGCATTCCGCAAAAAGTATTGGATAAAATTTTTCAACCTTTCTTTACTACCAAACCAACAGGGCAGGGAACGGGTTTAGGTTTATCATTGAGTTATGATATTGTAAAAGCACATGGTGGAGAATTGAAAGTGGAAACAAAAGAAGGAGATGGTTCTATCTTTACAATTAGTTTACCAATATAACAACTAACACACCGCATATGAGAAAGAAAATTTCTATTTCACTATTTGGTTTGATCGTTAGCTTTAGTTTTCTAAATGCCCAGGTTAAACCAGCTGACAGCCTCTACAACCTGTTGGTCTCACACACACAGGAAGATACAGTAAGGGTCAACCTTCTGAATAACCTTGCTTACGAACTTAGAAGGGTAAAACCAGTGGCAGCAGACTCTTTGATCAAACTATCCATTGAGCTTGCTGATAAATTAAGTTATGCGAAAGGAAAAGGCTATGCCCTGGCTATAGAAGGAGCCCGGTATTATGCCAAACTGAAATATAAAGAAGGAGACAGCGTATTTG
>DASYQG010000152.1:0-1724 GCA_036005825.1 Chitinophagaceae bacterium
TACAAACAATGGTATTGAATTCAAGCGGAATGATTCACACATTACTATAATACCGATGGGGGACCCGACACGATGCAGGCAAATTGCAAACCAGCTATTAGAGAAACATGGTGTTTACCTGCAGCCGATAAATTATCCGACAGTGCCTGTTGGAGAAGAATGCCTGCGCATCATCATTACTGCTCGACATTTACCAAAACATATCAATCACCTGGCCTACAGCCTAAAAAAAATATTGCATGGAGACGATCAAACTGATTGGCAGAAGTTCCCGGCTGTCGCTATTGCAGATTGATATTGTAAAACGAAAGATACAAGCCGCATTTCCCGATATGAAGGTGGAAGTGATTGCCCGTAACAGCAAAGGAGATGCTTTGCAAAATATTCCATTGTATACATTAGAAGGAAGAGAAGAAATGGCAACGGTATTTCTAAAAAAGACGCTGCCACAATTATGCATAGATGGTGAGTATGAAGCAATTGAACCAGTAGCTGAAAAAAATTTAGTGAATAGTGAAGCAGGAGATCTTGAACTATGAATGGCATTGCCAAGAGCCGGTGCCGTAAAATAATTTCTTATGCAGCAAAAAAAGCAAAGGAGCGGATCGATAAAATGGAATATTAAAAATTGCGAAAGGAGTTGATCATATTAATAGCTATAACCAGCTTTATTAATGTAAAAGCACAGCAACGTCCAAAAACAGGAGGATGGTTTGCATTATATGCGCCTGTAAATTTTTCTAAACACTGGCAATTGCATAATGAAGGGGGCTATCGTACATTAGGTACATCAACTTCTGCTTTACAATATTTATACAGAACAGCTATCCGTTACAATTTTAATAAGCAGTGGAGTACTGCAGCGGGAGTTGCTTTCTTTTTTACCCGTACTTCTTTTTCAAAATTGAATGATGAATTTGGTCATGAATTCCGGCTTTGGCAGGAAATGAATTATCAGCATCGCATAAAGGAAAAATTGCATTGGCAAATTCGTATTAGGCAAGAACAACGATTTTTTGAAGCTACAAGTGTAAAAGCAAAATATACCGCCTGGCGTTTTCGTTTTCGTCCCGGAATTACACAAAAGTTAAATGATAAATGGAGTTTTCAATTGGCCGATGAATATATGCAGCAGCATGCAAATCAAAAATTTTCATTTGACCAGAACCGCCTGATGTTATCAACCATTTATCATTTAAATAAAACAGCACAAATTCAAGGAGGCTACATGTGGCTGAAGTGGCCATCTGCTGACCAACATATTCTTACAATTGCGTTTTCAAAAAATATTTCATTGTATGGAAATAAAGACAAACAAGAATAAACTTTACCCCATTTTTTTAAAACTGGAACAACTGGAACTATTATTGGTTGGTGCAGGCAACGTGGGACTGGAGAAGTTGAGTTCGTTATTGTCAAATTCTCCTGAGGCGAGGATCACTGTTGTTGCTCCTTTTGTAAAAGATGATATAAAACAGCTTTTGGAAAATCATCCTGCTTGTATTTTGCTGCAACGTCCATTTGAAGAAAATGATCTGGAGAATAAAAATATAATAATGCTTGCGACAAATGATAAAGAACTGCATAGCAGAATAAAGAAACTTGCCGAACATAGGAGGATCATTGTGAACGTTGCCGATACTCCGGCACTCTGTGATTTTTATCTGGGAAGTATTGTTCAAAAAGGCAATTTAAAAATTGCTATTTCAACAAATGGCAAATCA
>DASYQG010000153.1:0-9722 GCA_036005825.1 Chitinophagaceae bacterium
CTTACATTAAAAGCAATAAGTTCAAAAATTCCTGAAGGAGCAACACTGTTGCTATCTTTTATCCGTTCCAAACTAAATGAAAAGAACGAAGTAAAAGATAAAGCAACACTGGATTCCATCAAGACTGTGATAAACTCGCTGATCGATGCGATACAAAATCAACATTGACCTTACCTTGCTTTGCAAGCAATTGACGTAAAGAAAAAATATGCATCGTATAAGCGATGGGAACTAATACTCCTGGTAATAAAATAAAAGGGAACTGGCCGACCAATGTGTTTGATGGTTCATTCATAAAATAACGAATGGATGTCGGCATAGAAAGTACAGCGATAACGAGGATGTTTAACAGCAATAAGATCCCGATTACATTAAAAGCAATTGCCAATTTTGATGCATAAGTTTTCTTATTTGCAAGAAGATACCCAACAGGCAGGGCCAATATACCTGTGAGCACATCAAAATTTCTTCCTTCAAAGGTCATTTGCACAGGCAACTTACCAGCCATGAATGCAAACAGCAGCAATAGCTCAACAATTATTCTGAATGCTTGCATGAGCACTAGCCAATGCGAAGAAACAGTTTGAAGGAGCTGTGTTCCTGTTTTAGAGAAAGCAATTAAAATAACAACTGGTAGCGGTATGAGCATAGCCAAAGCCGGGCGAGGCGGCAATTTGCTGAAGTCTGTAAAAAAACCAATGCTGGAAAGAATAGTTAACAAGCCTATCCAGGTTATCAGCATAAATACAGTTCCAAAAAATATTTTGTTCTGCATGCTCTTTTCCCAATTTGTTCTTTTTAAGATGACTCTTAAACCTGTTAAAATAAGTACAAGACAAACCAGTGTAAGCAATGGCCATAAAAAGCCGGGAGTTGAAAAGTTATTTTTCATTGTATAATGTTTTAATGTTTGTTGATCTCATTACACAAAGAAACTGCGCTAAATAATCAATGCTCTTGGCAAATGGCAAGAAATGAAAAGGAGTTTATTTTTTAGTATACTCTTTGCGTATGCGGCTCAATGAAGTATCAGTAATCCCAAGATAAGAGGCGATATGTTTCAGCGCTGCCTGCTGAAATATTTCCGGGTTGGTTTTGAGCAGTGTATCATACCGTTGTTCAGCTGTCTCCGTGATCATTGACAGCATTCTTATTTTTAAAGAAGAAAAGCCTTTGACAAGTATCGATCGCCCAAAATCCCTGAAATCATGCATTGAATGAAACAGGTTGTTCAACTGCTCATAAGTAATATACCATCCTTCACAATCAACTATTGCCTGGAAATTTTCTTTTGATACAGTCCGGTTGAAAAAAGAAGACACTTCAAAAACAACCTGGCCGGATGAATAAAAATTAGTCGTTACCTCATTGCCGTCGATATCATTAGCAAAAGCTCTTATAAATCCGTTCTCTAAAAAAAAGTATTCATCGCAAACTCTTCCTTCTTTTAATAAAAAGTTATTCTTCTTTATTTCTTTCGGAGAAAATGTACTGGCGATCTCTTCCGCAGCTTTTGGCGAAACAAGATTTGAATTTTTGAAGAACCGGACCAGTTTTGGGCTGCTCATTTTCTATTTAAGAATTATTATACACTTTGATCACAGGTTCTCTTAATACAGCTGCAGCATCGGTACAATAGAAATAGATAACATCGGCGATCGCTTCCGGCTTTACCCATTTAGCGGGATCAGCATCCGACATTGATTTTCGGTTTTGCGGTGTATCGATCGTGCTTGGTACAATAACGGAAGTAACAACATTCGTTCCTTTGGCTTCTGCATTCATTAATTCTGCCAGGCGAAAGATGAGTGATTTGGCCAAACCATAAGCTACCATTCCTTTACTGTTCACAGAACTCAGGCCGGGTTTCGAGCCAATAATAAAAATCCTTCCGCTGTTTTGTTTCATCATTTGTACAAACACAGGTCTTGCTACATTATAAGCTGTTTCAAAATTCAGTTTGTATTGTTTGACGATGTCACTTGTTTTTGTTTCAGCAACTGAACCCATTGCAAAACCGCCAACGGTTAAAACAGCCGCATCTACTGAACCATATTTTAAAATAATGGATGCTATAAATTTTGCAGAATCATCTTCATTCATCAGGTCAACAACCACTTTGTCTAATTTATCTTCCGGGAAATCCATCGGAACGGGATCATTAGGGATAATAGTTCCAATCACTTTATACCCTTCATCAATGAATTTTTTTATCACTGCTTGTCCCATATTACCCGAAGCACCGGTTACAATTGCTGTTTTCATCTTCAATATATTTTATTCAAGTTACTGAAAAGAAAAACTCCGTGGTCCTGCTAAAGGATGATCAATACTTACATTGACTGTTATCGGACTTGATATAGTAAGTCTTATAATTTTTTGCTTTCGGATCTGTACAGCCAACAAGATCGAGTATCTCTATCCTGCGAAAATCCACAGGCTGGCTTTCAGCCTGCAAAGCAATATGGCCTTCTTTTAAAGGTGTGTTTGCTTTATTTATCCAGACCAATGAATCTGTAATGCCCGCCCATGTCCATGAGTTAGTCTTGCTAACAAAGCCTTCACCGATCATAGGATTAGTAAAAGTGAGAACTGTATCGCCGTTAATAATATGGCGTATCAATGAATCACCATACACGTCAGCTTCTGCACTGATCCATTCATCCTTTAAATAGGTTTTACTGTTTGAATTCTGGATGTGTCCTAAAAAAGGTTTTCCATCATAAGTAATAAAAGTGCCGGGTGTACAAACATTGCCTGTCGGCACAGTATCTTTTCCATTCCCACAGAGAAATTGAAACTCTAATGATACCGGGAAATTCTGGTTAAGATCCATACTTTGTGCTGACTGCGAATGAAGCATTACACCGCTGTTTCTATCTGCCCATTCCGGCGCATCTGCAAGATGATCTCCTACAAACCTATATTGAAGTTTTAATTTATAATATGAATAAGGCTTGTGTGTATAAAGATGACCGAATTGGTTATCAAATTTTTCATAGTCACTGTAAACAACACGGATCATGCTGTCTTCAATACGAAAAGTATTTTTATGGTTTTCGTTAAGAGGATGATCCTTTATTTTAATATCCCAGCCTGCAAGATCTTTCCCATTGAACAATGATTTCCATTCTTCTTTGCTCATTCTTTTTTCTCCGTCATTGTTATTGCATGACTGACAAACCAGGATTACTAAAAACAAGTAATAGATCGTGATGTTCTTCATTGTATAATACTTTTCTAGAACAGAAGATACAATAAATCAATTTCCGTTTAAGTACTTTTTGCTGATCTCATCATACATTCTTATAAAATCATTTGCTTTACCGTCGGTATCAAATATCTTTTCCCATGTACTCAATGGTTCCCAGATACAGGTGCCCTTCCCTTTTCCACCGGCCAATTCGAACGCCAGCTTGTTTACTTCCTGCTTTTTCGCGGAGTACTCCACAACGATAATGTCCTTATCAAATCTTCTTACAAGATCATTCATATTATCACGAAGATCATCCAATGTGCCATGCCATTTTGGATAATAAGAAAGACCGATCACATCAAAATGAATATTCCGCTTCATCATTTGATCAATAAAAAAAACTGTTTCATCATTTTGTCCGCCTAATGCCACATGCAGCATAATCACAATAGCAGGATCAACCGCTTTTACCGCAGCAATACCCGCAGCGATCAATTGTGTCATACTATCAACATTGCTCACATTGCCTTCCGGCCAAACCATTCCATGATTTATTTCATTACCCACCTGTACCATATCAGGTGTTGTTCCCTGATCTTTTAATTCCTGTATCACTTTTTTTGTATAATCGAACAGTGCTTTCTTCAATTCAATGAACGATAAATTTCGCCATGCTGCTGGTTTATATTGTTTGCCTGGATCAGCCCAATAATCACTATAATGGAAATCCAGAAGGAATTTCATACCTGCAGCTTTTATCCTTTTCGCCATTTGCTTTGTATGTTCAAGATCACAAAAACCTTTCTTTGGAGAATAACCGCTATCTCTTGCCGGGTCATTAAAAATTCTTAACCGCACATAATTAAAGCCATGATCTTTCATTATTTCTATTGCATCTTTTTGCACACCGTTATCACTAAACTTCATCCCCCTGTCTTCCAATTGTGGTAAAAAAGAAATATCAGCGCCAACCATCTTTGTCACCTCTCTTGATTTGGCAGCTTCTCCTTTTAGTTCATACGTCTTATCAATATTAATTGTAGAAACGCTTCCGGGAGAAACGGTAACAATATCTGTTGATCCTGTCCATAGTCCGGCAGCCTGTGCTTCAAAGTGAATTGTCCCCGGTTCTTTTGTTGATTGAACAAGCACCTGGCATTTTCCATTAAATAAACTTCTTTGCCATGCTCCTTCAACACATTTATCAGGTTCATGACTGCTGGGATCTCCATTGCCTACACCTATAATTTTTCCCGGGCCTTTAATAACGAATTTGATCATGTTATCTGCATCGGGCACTTCACGACCCTGCTGATCTACAGCAGTCAAATTGATCACGCATACATCTTTTCCATCAGCTAGCATTGTTGTTTTATAAGGTGTCATCACAACTTCTGTTGCTGCGCCTGTTGTTTCTACTTTTGTTGTTAGCTTCTTTCCTTTTTTATACGCAACCGCTTCCAATGTTCCGGGTTGATAATTCACTGTCCATTGTAAATGACCGTTACGGGGCATATCTTTTTTGCCTAAACTTTTTCCATTCAAAAACAATTCAACATTATCTGCATTTGTATTTACCCAAACATCAATAGGTTGATTTCTTTTATCTCTCCAGTTCCAATGCGGTGAAATATGCAACACATCATTATCCGTCCACCAGCTTTGATAGTAGTAATAAATATTTTTTGGAAAGCCACACATATCCATGATCCCAAAATGCGAGTTGATATTTGGCCACCTGTAGGGCGTTGGTTCACCACGATAATCAAATCCAGTCCAAACAAACCCTCCCATCCAATAAGGATTCTCACCAGCCAGCTTCCACCATGTTTCTGCGGTACTGGCCCACCATGGCGCTGTAATATCCTGGTCAGGGACATAAGCCCTGATACTGTCTTTTTCATAAATACCTCTTGTAGTAACAGTGCTTCCCATTTCAGTTCCAACGATGGGTTGATTGGGATGATCACGATGATAATCCGCCACACCAAACTGGCGATAATTAAATCCGCGAACCGGTATCACTTCATTGATGCCATTAAATACATTGGCTACATCGGCCGCATAAGTAGATGTTCTGCTCTGATCTAATTCTTTTTGTTTTGCAATGAATGTTTGCGCAATCCGTTTTCCAAAACTGTTTGTATGTATCCATCCTTCTTCATTCCCTATTGACCAAAGAAATATGGAAGGATGATTGCGGTCACGCAAAATCATTCTTTCAAATTGGCTGATGTTTTCAACGCTGCTATTTAGTGAACGGGTTTCATCCATTACCAGCATACCCAGGCTATCGCAGGCTTCTAATAATTCGGGAGTTGGAGGATTATGACTGGTGCGATACGCATTGACACCCATATTTTTTAGAAGCCTTATCCTGTAATATTGCAAATAATCAGGCAATGCACTTCCCACACCTGCATGATCCTGGTGGTTACAAACGCCGTAGATCTTTACATGTTTTCCATTTAGGAAAAATCCTTCGTTACCATCAAAGCGTAACGTTCTTATTCCAAAATGATCTTTTACAACATCCACAATTTTATTTCCCGATTTAACAACCGACACCACTCTGTATAAATAAGGATCTTCCAATGACCAAAGTCTTGGATTGCTTACTATAATCTTTTGTTTAATCGTTCCTATAGCATTTATTGATAGTGAAAGAGGTTGTTCTTTTGTTTGCCCGAGTTGTTTGCCATCACGATCTGTGACATAAGAATAAACGGTACAATTTGCGGAAGAAAAATTCTGGTTTGCTATAGTCGTTTCAATAGTAACAGTTGCCTGCCCGACTACGTCATTCAGGCGGGCATTTTTATTTTGCACATCAGCATACACAAATAAACCTCCGTTAGGAATATGCAGGTTGTCATATTGATTTAACCAAACATGGCGATAGATACCTGCACCTTCATAAAACCATCCTTCATACTGCGTAGCATCAGCTCTTACCACTAATACGTTGTCACGATCAAATCGTATGAAATCTGTAACATCATACGATGCGCCAATATAACCACTCATATTATTGCCAACAAAAAAACCATTGAGCCAGATATTGGCATTTCTGAAAATTCCATCAAATTGAATTTGAAAACGGGTTCCGGAATCTGCACTTGAAATAGTAAAATGTTTACGATACCAGCCAATGCTGGTTTCAGGAAACAATCCGCCAACGGGTTTATAACCGTGCGACTCGACATCACGGTTATCTATATTTACAAACGGCAATTCAATTGCCCAGTCATGCGGAAGATTTAATGTTCTCCATGTACTATCCCTGAAACGCGGATCAATTGCAGTACCGGGGGCACCACCTGACTTAGAAAAAATTGTAGCAATACTATAATTAAAATCTTTTTCTGGATTGGCTACATGACCAAACTTAAACTTCCAGTTATCATCAAGACTTATTTTTTTTCTAACCGAGGTTTGACTTTGACCGAATAAAGTAGATAAAAAGAAAATGGTTACGAATAAATATCCAGGGACTTTCATCATGCAGCCGGTTTTTTTAAAATTACTAACAAAACTGCAGCAGGAGAATTAAGCAGCTTAAAAATTGGAAAATCTATTTGGTAGTCCTGGCAAGCAAAGGTTTGAACTTTTTAAATGAAGATTAGTTCGATTTGTTTGTTTTGATAACTGCTGATAATAGAAAACAGAATCTTCAATTTTTTTATGATCAGGACCGGTCAACTTCTTGAAACCACAAATGTGATTGGCTGCCTGCGATAAGCTTTTACATTTCGTCCAAACTGAAAAGCCGGCGTCCACCGTGGGGAGTTCTTTAATATCCTTATCACTTCTTCTTCCATTCCAAATCCAAATCTTGTAAGCGGTTTAATATCTGTTATCTGTCCTTCTTTATCCACTATGAATTGCACTATCACCTGGTAGGTCCCTTCTGGTGCACGGTTTTTGACCGGTATATCCGGATTCAGGTTTTTTTCCAAAAACTTCCTCCACCCTTTTTCTTCTCCGGGAAATTGTGCTTCCTTTTCTACACAAAGCGATGAATCAAGCTGGTTACCCATCTCATCTGAACAAGAACAATGCACCACTTTACCATTCACATAGTCTTGCACAGCTAATTGTTTTCCGTTGAGATGATAATATACCCACCGACTTATCCTTGTAGTGTCGTTTGTTATTCTTCCGGCATAGCTAACAGATCCATCTTTATGCCATCCCACAACAACACCATTCCCGTTGCCATCAAAATTACTCGAATCAAGCTGGTTGCCTTCTTCGTCCCAGCCAAGGCTGATGCCAATTCGATGTCCGTTTGTATAGTTGACTGAATCCCTGATCATCCCATTTTCATGAAATCGCAACGCCGTTCCTTCTTCTTTACCATCTTTATAACTGATCGATGATTTCGGGTTTTTATTTGGGTAATACCATATTGTTTTTCCCTCTGCTATTTTACAATCTTTGTCTTTATACGATCCCGTCATGGCCATGCTTTTTTCCGGCAAATAATAAGCTTCGCGATACCACAGATCATCTTTTTTTTCAGTAACAGCATAATATCGCCAGCCCGATGCAGCAGGTTTGAAATTTATATCAAAGCCTTGCTCGCTTTTTTGGGCGTCGAGTAAAGTGGTAAAGAAGAGGGAGAAAAAAGTGACCGTGATGTGTTTCATCATCATAAACTAAATGCTAAAGTTAACCGATAGTGATTATATGATAAAAGTAGTCCTGACGTCCCCAAATTCAAACTTTTTGGTGGAAGGTTTGCGACTAATAACCGTTTTCGGCAGCGAATACTGATGAGGACGGAGCACTATTTAGTTCGAATTCTTTAAAGGAAGGTTTATTAGCCATAGTTTGTTTTATGGGCTTTAACCGCTGATCCGGCAATAACTCCGGATGATGCTCCGGGTTTTTTTATTATTATTGAACTATTTGCCAGGGATTGTTTTATTTATTAACTACTTTATCAGCATCACTGTTCCTTTTTTAGTGATCACTCTATTATCCCTGGTGATACCCTGCACCATCCAAACATACACACCAGTTGGTTGTTCACTACCGTTCAATTTGCCATCCCATCCCTCATTGGGAGAAGCACTGGAAAAAACGATTTGACCCCAGCGATTGAAAACCCTGAAATAATTGATCTTTTTAATGCCAATAGTTAAGGGATGGAATCTATCATTTTTCCCGTCACCATTTGGTGTAAAGCCCGTTGGCAAATAAATGTCAGGACCTTTGTAAACTTTCAATGTGACTGACGCAGTGCCGCTACAACCCGCGGATGTAGTTGCAGTAACAGTATAAGTATAAATATTTCCAATGCTTCCTTCCGGCATCGCAGCAACAGGATTTGGAATATTCGGATTTGATAAGGTGGATGAATTGGTCCAATTGTAACTGGTTCCGATTGATGTCGCGTTAAGTTGTACCTGATCGCCCTCTGCGACAATGGAATCCTTAGGAGAGACGCTCACTTTTATCGAAGGGATGATCTTCACCAAGATGTCATCAGTAACCAGCGAAGTACATCCGTTAGTGTTCTTTACCTGCAATGTGTATCTGGTGGTCTGCTGCGGTTGAATAACAGTTGGATTCGGAATTGTTGATGATGATAAATAAGTTGATGGAGTCCATTGATAACTTGCTCCCCCGGATGCTGCCAGCTGTACATTTTGTCCAAAACAAATATTTGCATCAGGTCCTGCATTGGGAACAGGTGCAGGGTTGACAGTTACCTTTATCGTTCCGTTCACACTACAACCTCCGAGTGTTGCAGTTACTGTGTAGTCAGTGGTGGTGACGGGACTAGCCACCGGGTTAGCAATTGAAAAATTATTTAATGCGGTCGAAGGTGTCCAACTAAAGGAAGTTGCGTTGGAGGTGGCAATAAGTTGTGCCGATCCTCCTTCGCAAATCGTGGTATCAGCTCCCTTTGAAAAAATAAGATCATTATTCAAATCCACCGTGACATTTTTTGTTGCGACGCAATTATTTTGATCTTTTACCGTGACAGTATAATTGTTTGCTGTCACATTGAATGTATTTGAAGACTGGAAGTTCACCCCATCGATTGAATATTGATAACTGCCGTTGCCGCCATTGGCAGTAATTGTGATAGTCCCATCAAGTCTACCAGTACAACTTGCATTGGTTACGACAGTGGAAAGACTAAGGTTGCAACCCGGCTCAGCCAATGTTATTGAGGTTGTTGCCGTGCATCCATGGGCATCAGCGACAGTGAATGTGTACGTACCAGCGTTTCTTGTAAATGTGCCTGTTCCTGTATAAGGTGCCGTGCCCCCCGCTGCTGTTACAGTTACCGTTGTTATTCCACCCACTGTTACGATCGGAGTAGCCGATGATGAAGCTGTTAGTTGAGTGGGTTGTGTTATAGTTGATGATGCTGTAGCAGTACAGCCAGATGCATCCGTTACAGTTACAGTGTAAGTCCCAGCAATTAATCCGTTGATATCTTCTGTGATTGCAGCATTGGACCAGCTATATGTTACTGCCCCGGTTGCTCCTGTTACTGTAAGATCAA
>DASYQG010000154.1:0-1818 GCA_036005825.1 Chitinophagaceae bacterium
GAATTGGCAAAGGGGCACAGCGGAATTATTTTAATACCATTGACTCTTGCAAATTCTACGGCAGTCTTCACGAGTTGGAAGCCTACATTTTGTCCCTTTAGCTCTTCGCTAACTTCAGTGTGTTCGATGATCATTTTATCCGGAGACGACATTGTATAAACCAATTTGGCCAGTGACTCTTTTGTCCCGGCCACATAAAAGAGGCCTTTCGTCCCTACTTTTTTGTGTTCGATCTCCATAAAATAAAACTATTAAATTTTTATTTGCTAATTAGGAAATCTATTACAATATTTGCAAAGCAATGAAACAAGCAAATCAATATTGGTGGTGGCATACAAACTCTTTCGGGGTGCTGTAAGTCATTACTGTATTGTATAAATATATATGCCCCGAAATAGTTCGGGGTTTTTTATTTTGATACCAGCATAGGCAACTCCGGTTGAGCCCGGTTGCGTCGCAATCCGGTCATCACCTGTGCTGCTATGAAACAATTTGAAAAGTTATTATGAAGAAAATCGAAGTTTTAACCACCTGCAAAAAATTGCTTGCCGATGTGTACACACCGGTAAGTGTTTACCTGCGGCTTCGTGACCGTTTCAGAGACACCGTTCTTTTGGAAAGTACCGATCATCATGCAGCCGAAAACAGCTATTCATTTATCTGCGTCAATGCGATCGGCGGAATAGAGATCACTTCAACAAAAAATGTTGAGTTCAAGCTTCCGGGTCAGAAACCCGAGAGGATTGACATTAAAAATATAATGGAAGTGCCGCAAATGGTTTGGGATTTTGCCAACAAGTTTGATTGTGTAAAGATGGAAACAAAAGAAGTAAAGTTTGCACAGGGGCTATTTGGATATACTTCGTATGATGCGGTTCAGTTCTTTGATACAATAAAACTTAAAACTCAAAAGACAGTTCCGGTTATCCCGTTTATGCGTTACCGGCTTTATCAGTATGTAATTGTATTTAACCATTTCAAAGATGAACTATGTATCTGCGAAAATCACATTGGCGGAATTGAAAGTGAGATGCAGGTTGTTGAATCATTGATACGCAGCAAAGATGTTCCAGTTTTTCCTTTTAAAAGAAAAGGGGATGAAAGTTCAAATGTTACCGATACTGAATACATAAAGATCGTTGAAAAAGGGATCAGCAGCTGTCATCGCGGCGACGTATTCCAGATCGTATTAAGCAGAAGATTTCAGCAAGGGTTTACAGGAGATGAATTCAATGTTTATCGCTCACTCCGCAGCATCAATCCTTCTCCTTATTTATTTTTCTTTGATTATGGTGATTATAAACTGATGGGCTCATCACCGGAAGCTCAGATCATTATTCAAAATGGCAAAGCAATTGTTCATCCCATCGCCGGCACTTTCAGAAGAACGGGAGACGATGATAAAGATCATCTTGCCGCGGAATTACTAAAAGGAGATAAAAAGGAAAATGCGGAACATGTAATGCTTGTCGACCTTGCACGAAATGATCTGAGTCGTGTGTGTGATGATGTAACCGTCACTCATTATAAAGACATCCAGTATTACAGTCATGTCATTCACATGGTGAGTGAAGTAAATGGCAAAGTAAGATCAGGGAGCAATCCTTTTGAATTGCTGGCAAAAACATTTCCTGCAGGGACACTAAGCGGTGCTCCGAAAATAAGAGCAATTGAGTTGATCGATAGTTATGAGCCAACAGCAAGAAATTATTATGGTGGTGCTATCGGTTTTATGGGTTTTGATGGCAGTTGCAATCATGCTATCATGATCCGTACTTTTTTAAGTATGCAAAATACATTGACATACCAGGCAGGCGC
>DASYQG010000155.1:0-33142 GCA_036005825.1 Chitinophagaceae bacterium
ACTGAGGACCGAAACCGGGAAGAAAGCCACCCGCCAACTTCGCTCTCAGGATTTGGTGCCCGGTGTAATTTATGGCGGTGAAAAGGAGATCAGCTTTGCTGCTCCTTCCATGGCTTTTAAAACATTCGTGTACACACCAGAGTTTCAGAAAGCTGAAATTAAATTAAATGGCAAAACTTATATCTGCATTTTGAAAGATCTGCAGTTTGACAAAGTAACTGACAAACTGATCCATATTGACCTGATGGAATTGGTTGAAGACAAAAGAGTGATCGCTGATATTCCCATCAAATTTACAGGAGTATCAAAAGGTGTAAAAGAAGGTGGTCATCTTATCATCAAAATGAAATCGCTTAAGGTAAAATCTTTGCCTAAGTATTTAAAAGAGCAAATTGAAGTGGATATTACAAATCTTGAACTGAATGGTAATATCCGTGTTGAAGATGTGAAAGAGGCCAATTATGAAATTTTAAATTCACCAAGAATTCCTATTGCATCAGTTGTATTAACACGTCAATTGAAACAGGAAGAAGCAACTGTCGCACCTGCTGCTGGCACAGCACCTGTTGCCGGAGCTGCTGCGCCTGCCGCTGGGGCCGCTGCACCTGCTGCCGGAGCTGCCGCACCTGCTGCTGCAAAAGAAAAAGGAAAGAAATAATCATAACGATCTTTATAAAAAACCCACTTCAAAAGGAGTGGGTTTTTTGTTCGTTGATTGCTTTTGCAAAATTCGAAGTTGGTATCTTTAAATAGTTTATTGTAAAGAAGATGAAATTTTTGATCGTTGGATTAGGAAACGCTGGCAATGAATATACCCACACAAGGCATAATATCGGCTTTGATGTGGTAAACGCCTTTGTTCAAAAGCATGCTGGCAAATTTTCTACAGGTAGGCTGGCTTATGTTGCAGAAGTAAAATGGAAAGGAAAAATATTTGTTTGCATTTGCCCGACAACTTATATGAACCTGAGCGGAAATGCTGTTAAGTATTGGATGGATAAAGAAAAAATCGCATTTGAAAACATACTTGTAATTACAGATGATGTTTCGTTACCATTGAATAAAATGAGACTACGTTCTTCAGGAAGTGATGGTGGTCATAATGGATTGAGAAGTGTTGAGGCTTTACTGGCATCAAGAGATTATCCACGTTTGCGATTTGGTATCGGTAATGAATATCCAAAAGGATTGCAATCGGATTATGTTTTAGGTAAATGGAAAAAGGAAGAAGAACCATTAATTAAATTAAAAATTGAAAAAGCTGTAGGAGTAATAGAAAGTTTTGCAACAAGAGGGCTCAGTCTTACTATGAATGATGTGAACAGCGCCGAATATTCTGTTTAAAAATTATTTCTGTCTTGACTTTTCATTCATCGTCCTTAATCGCTGGCAAAGGATCTTTATAAAACCTTTTGCTACTTCAGGTCTTTCATCCATCAGTTCATAAAAAGGTTCCTGGTCTATTTTATATAGAATGCAATCCGTATCGGCAGTGGCACTGGCAGACCGGGTATCAGCATCAAGCAAAGAAAGCTCACCAAAGACTTCCTTTTCTTTAAGTATTGCCAGCGTTGTATTCCCTTTGTGAATTTTGATATTTCCTTGCTGAATAATATACATGCAATCACCTGTTTCTCCTTCTTTAAATATTTCTATCCCTTGTTCGTATTGCATTTCTTTCATTAAAGGAGCAAGGTCCGCAAGAATGTTTTCAGGGGTGTCTTTAAAAAGATTAAGCGACTTAAGCACTAACACTTTTTCAATTAATAATAGCCTGTTTACGTTTCCCGGTTCCATAAATTAAAAATAAACATTTACTGTGCATATAACGCCGTTTCTTTCAAAAGCAAATTTTCCGAATGGATAAATTTTTCAATAAGTCCGGGTGTGACGACCGCACTTGTTTTTTTTGAAATATACATACTGCATGCTTTAGTCCATACATTATATGAGATAGGTTTTTCTTCAAGGATTTTTGAAAGGATCTCTTCGGTTTGAGAGACTTTATCGGGAGGCAGGAAATTTTTTAACGAGTTGCTGCGATATTCAATATCTGTAGGTTCATACAATTTATTAAAAGGAATAGCAAGTTCTTTTTTCACGATCATATCTATTAATTCCATAGAATTGGCCACACTTTCTTTCTTTTTCATATCAAGCCCCTGCTTTATTTTGAATGCTTTTACGTGATCATAAAGACAACCAAAAAGGCAGATCAAAACATTCCGGATCTCTGTAAGTTCAATATTCAAAGAACTATTAAGCAGCGAATAGTTCTCATTGCGTTCGAGCAGGCTTTGCATATAAAGCAATTCTGTACCATAGATAATATATGCCAATGAAATTTCTTCCAATTTTTCCCGGGTTTCTTCAGTTGCGCTATACCGGCTTCTATGTAACGATCTAACGATGGTGCCTGAGTCAGGCGGATATTTTTCCAGTAAATCAAAAAGCGTTGTTTGTGCATTGTTGCCACCGATCTTTCCTAACACGGTAATTAATTTTTCTCTTAAGAAAGCATTATTGTCGTTGTCGGAAATAGACTTTAAAATAAATGGAATTGATTTTTCCCCGGCAGCCTGCAGTGATGCTCCCACATGCAAAGGATGCTCTTTAAAACAGGTCATTACCCTTTCTAATAATAATTGAGTTGCGGATCCCCCAATAGTTTTTAATGCAGCTAATCGCAAACTCCGATCGGCAGTAAAAAGTTCGCTAAGATGTGGATGGCAATAAACATCTCTTACTTCAGTAAGTATCTGAAGAGCTGTTTGTTTATCTTTCGCATGACTTGATTGGATCAGATCGGTAACGATATTTTCTGCGTATTGACGATTTTCTTTATCATCACTTTTAAGCAATCCTATAAGCGCTGCGGCTTTAATGCCTGCATCGTGATGATGCAAATAATGTTTTAAATGATGATGTTCAGTTTGTTCTTTACACAGACTTTGCACTGCCAGTACCTGGATCTCCTTGTCTTTATCATGATCTGCCAAAAATTTTAATTTTTCTTCCGCGCCTTTTATATTGCGGGTTTGAATTAATAAAAGTGTTACTTTTTTAATATTGATGGATTGGTGATCAAGAAGCTTGAAAATTATTTCTTTACTGCTGCCGCTGATCTGGGTATTCAGCATTTGCAGAATGTTTATGATCTCCGTTTCATTGCCTGTTTCAATTTTTTTCAATATTTGTTGCTGTATCTCTTCATCAGAAAGTTTGAACTCATCCTGGCTAAAGAAGCGACTGCTGATTGCTTTTAAAAGAGTGTGATGATAAGATTGGTTAACGAGTATAATCGAAACGATCCAACCAGCTCCGAAAAATGCAAGAATGAAACAAAGGATCAGTAGTTCATTTCCGGGTTTTAGACTGTTGATGATAATCAAAAGTACTCCGGAGAATAAAAAAGCAAATGGGTCCATAATCCCTTTTACAATGGAATGAGCTTTTGACCTTGCATTCGGATTCAGTGGTTGCATTACCGTTAAAAAGACCGGGTTCGTGATCGTCGTTCGCAAAACTTCAACAGCAATGGCTGCCATGCCGAATGCATAAAAAACCAGTTTGCCTTCAGTGGCTGCATATTGCGCAACGATAATAACTATCAAAAGCCCCAATAAAACAAGCGGTGTAATTAGTAATGACTTTTTTATACCTATTGAAGTAACGATACGACCAGTGAAAATAATTTTTACCAACAAAGCAACTATCTGCGAAGCCGCCATAAACAGGATGATAAAAGTTGATAATTCTTTATCGTCATGATTCTGTTCCTTTACCTGGGTATAAAATGCATAATTGATAATTGCAAGACTGGCTGAAATTATAAAGGTGAGCACAGCCAGTCTTCTAATAAGAGTGTTTAAGGTAAAGCGTTTGACGAAAACTTTAAACCCCCTTCCTTGTATAAATTCAACATGATCCGTATGATGATGATGATGATGGACAACCCCTGACTTGGACAACTGATATAGAAATGGCAAAGCACCAAGCATAAATATAAATGCAGGCCAAAGCATATTCAAAGGACCGATCGTTTTTACAAAAAAGTAAGCCATTGTATAGCCAATAAATTTTGCCGGCACATCTCCACCGCTTATAACAGCAAATAACCGTTTGCTTTGTCTTACATCAAACAACGTCGAGGTAATACTCCAAAAACATAAATTACTTGCCAGGTATAATACATAATACCATGCAAACGTGAGGTAATAAAACCAATCTCCATTTATCCAATTGCTGCTTAATTGTAAAATAAGAATGCTGAGCGCCATCAATATGATTACGATCGTACCAACACGGGTAAGATGCATCCGGTGCTCAAATTTGTTGAATACCCAGCCTGTGAAAAATAAAAGGGGTGAGGAAACGACCATTACCCAGGCAACCTGCGATGCTGAAAACTTTTCAAGGAAATGAGAAAATGACGCGGTAAAGAAAAAAGCGATCCCGGTACCCATAAAAAATTGGAGCCAGAAAAGTTGTGATACTACTTTCCATTCTGCGGGTCGTACATTTAGTAATTTAAGTAAAAAAGGTCTTCTGTTCATTGTGCCCAGTTGCTCCTTTCCTTTAATATTTTGAGGTGTTTTAATTTTTCTTCATTCCTCTTACTGATCGATGTACCGGTAAAGTAGTGATGTGATTCAAAAAATTTGATCTGGATATGATCCCAAATTATGTCTTCGGGAATTATTTTATAAGTTATAAACTCTTTATACAAATTCCGGCTGATTGGTTCAAAGTCATTCCGGCCAAGATAGTCAAGATCTGCGTCACAAATTATTTGTTCTAATAACGTATGAGGTGTTTGTGGGATCTTCGTGGCCATGATCATTCCAGAGATCTTTTTAATATCTTCTTCGCTGAATAAGTTTTTTAAAGATTCGGAAGCGATCTCGCAACTTTTTTCTTCATGGTTTTTATATACATTCAAAAAACCACTGTCGTGAAAGACCGCTGCGGTCTTCAACAGTAATAGATCATGTTTATCGTTGATCTTCTCCAGCTTTGCTATTATCTCAGCTTGTTCCACTACATCAAGAGTGTGAGATAAATTGTGATAACCGAGCCGGGGATCAAGCTCGTTTTCGAGGCGCAATAAAATAGGTTGTTTTATACTGGTAAAGAGATCCGCCACAAAAAGCTTTTAACTAAGATAAGTATTGGTAACGGAAAACCAGTATTGGAGTGCAGGCATTTTATTTGGCCTAAATAAATTTACCGGGATTATGATATATCCGGCCGTTTACCTATTTTAGCAGCCCCGACGAACTTTCACCACTTAAAAATCCAGTTTTTTATGAAGCCTGAATATATGGGATGAACAGTCCATGAGCATTGTATCCGATGTATTTAATTAAACAAGCCTTTGTATGAAGATATTTTGTATTGGCCGTAACTATGTAGCTCATGCCAAAGAATTAGGTAATGAGGTACCAGATGAACCGGTGGTTTTTATGAAACCAAAAAGTGCCCTGCTTCAGCCGCACACTCCCTTTTATTACCCGGAATTTACTAATGAACTGCATTATGAATGCGAACTCGTTTTGCGCATCAGTAAAAATGGAAAATATATCCAGGATAAATTTGCCAGTAAATATTATGATGCCGTGACGACGGGTATTGATTTTACAGCAAGAGATATTCAAAACGATCTGAAAGCAAAGGGGCTTCCATGGGAAAAGGCAAAAGCCTGGGATAATTCTGCCGCGATCGGCAAATGGATACCTTTTACAGCGATCAAGAATAAAAAAGATATTAATTTCTGTTTATATAAAAATAAGGAGCTTGTTCAGCAAAGTAACTGCAACCTTATGATCCATGACTTTGACAGTATTGTTGCATATATTTCCAATTATTTTTCTGTAAATATCGGCGATTTAGTTTTTACCGGAACACCTGCGGGGGTGGGAGAGTTAGTTGTTGGAGATGAACTGGAAGCATTTATTGAAGACGACTCTTTGTTATCATTAGAAATTAAATAAAAAGTTTTGGACCAAAATCAACTACTACACCACTCCGATCTGATCGGGGTGGCTTTTTAATTTTCACATACAACCGTTCAGCTTATTTTTGCCAATTAGCTTGCCACTATGATCGAAAAAGAAATTCTACTGAAAGCTTTCCGGTTGATGTGCTGTGCAAAATCAATGGCCGAGACTTACGATGCCAACCGGCAAATTTGCAAATACGTTCATTCAACTTCACGGGGTCATGAAGCAATACAACTAGCAACCGCTTTTCATTTAAAGAACTACGATTATGTAAGTCCCTATTATCGTGATGAAAGCATGTTGCTTGGCCTGGGTTATTCTCCTTTTGAATTAATGCTGCAGTTGCTAACAAAGGCTGATGATCCTTTTACCGGGGGGCGTTCCTATTATTCTCATCCTAATTCAATAGAAAAAGATAAACCAAAGATCACCCATCAAAGCAGTGCTACTGGTATGCAGGCAATACCAACAACAGGTGTTGCACAAGGGATTCAATACCTGGAAAGAATTAATTCTCCTTTGTTACTAAAAACCGAAAATGGAGAATTGCCAGTTGTGATCTGTTCATTGGGTGATGGAAGTGTGACCGAAGGGGAAGTAAGCGAAGCATTACAATTTGCTGTACTGAAACGATTACCTATTATTTACCTGGTTCAGGATAATGATTGGGGCATTAGTGCAACAGCAGAAGAAACAAGAGCGATGAATGCCTATGAATACGCTGATGGTTTCAAAGGATTAAGTAAAATTCAAATTGATGGAACAGATTTTACGCATTGCTATAAGATAATGGGCAATGTGATCAATGAAGTTAGAAAGAGCAGGAAACCATGGTTGGTACATGCAAAAATTCCATTGCTTAATCATCATACAAGTGGCGTAAGAAAAGATTTTTACCGCAGCGAAGAAGATCTTGAAAAGGATGCGATGAATGATCCATTTCCAAAATTGAAAAAACTATTGCTTGAAAACGGTAACGGTGACGACGAATTGGAAAAAATTGAAACCGATGCAGCAGAATTGATCAGTGCTGACTTTATAAAAGTTTTAGATTCTCCCGAGCCGGATATCAATAAAGCAACTGAATATGTTTTTGTACCAACTACAGTAACTGAAGAGAAAGGAGAAAGAAATCCTGCGGGTAAGGAAAAAGTAATGATGGTTGATGCTGCTTTATTTGCCATCCGGGAATTAATGGAAGATCATCCTGAATGTATTTTTTTCGGACAAGATGTTGGCCGCAGACTTGGCGGCGTTTTTCGTGAAGCCGCTACACTTGCCGAACAATTTGGTGATCATCGTGTTTTTAATACTGCGATCCAGGAGGCATATATAATTGGTTCCACTGTAGGTTTAAGTGCAGTGGGAGTGAAGCCGATCGTTGAAGTGCAATTTGCAGATTATATCTACCCGGGATTCAATCAACTTGTTTCTGAAATTTCTAAATCATGCTATCTCAGTTGTGGTAAGTATCCCGTATCAACTATTATTCGTGTACCCATCGGCGCTTATGGCGGCGGAGGGCCTTATCATAGCGGTTGCGTTGAAACAACATTGCTTTCAATAAAAGGAATTAAGATCGCTTATCCATCAAATGCCGCCGATATGAAAGGATTGATGAAAGCGGCTTTTTATGATGGAAACCCTGTAGTAATGCTTGAGCACAAAGGTTTGTATTGGAGCAAAGTGCCGGGCACTGAAGAGGCAAAATCAATTGAGCCATCTAAAGATTATATTCTTCCTTTTGGGAAAGCAAATATTGTCTTGAATGCTGATAAAAGTAAAATAGAAAATGGTGAGAGTTGTTGCATCATCACTTATGGAATGGGTGTCTATTGGGCAAAGGCTACAGCAAAAAAATTTCTTGGGAAAATCGAAATTGTAGATCTAAGAACATTGTTTCCATTAGATGAAGAAATGATATTTGAATCGGTAAAAAAACATGGCAGATGTTTGGTGCTTACTGAAGAACAGCAAAACAATTCTTTTGCTGAAGCATTGGCTGGCAGAATTTCTAAAGAATGTTTTAAGTGGTTAGATGGCCCGGTTGAAGTATTGGGAGCAGCAAATATTCCTGCTATTCCTTTAAATATGAATCTTGAAAATGCAGTGCTTCCAAATGCTGAAAAAGTATCGGAGAAAATTAAAATTCTTTT
The DNA here is from genome assembly GCA_036005825.1 of Chitinophagaceae bacterium. Lineage (GTDB taxonomy): Bacteria > Bacteroidota > Bacteroidia > Chitinophagales > Chitinophagaceae > VBAS01. The sequence continues at coordinate 8,159 of DASYQG010000155.1, forward strand.
ATCGTTTTAAAAGAGTTGATACTCTGGCTTTCAAAAAAAAAAGCCAGCAACAATGCCGGCTTAATTTCTTAATCTTTAAATTTTTGATTACTTCAAAGTCCTGAGATAATTCACAACAGCCCAAACATCATTTTGATCGGCAATTTTCTTTTTGAAAGAAGGCATGTCTTTACGCCCTTCGGATGTTTTATAGAATAAGGCCCCATCAGTTTCCGATTGGGTTGATGGTTTTGTAAAATCCCCGCATTCAGTATTGAGTTGTGCCGCTTTAGGTCCATCACCTTTTCCTTTTGTACCATGGCAAGATTTGCAATGCTGATTGTACAATGCTTTTCCGGTTGCAAGAGAAGTTGCATCAGATTTCACGGGATTTGGCATGTTCTTATACTTATCAGGAACAGGCCAGGGATCGTTTAGAGATCTGGAAACAAAAGACATCAGGGCGAATAAAAACAGGCTCGCAAATAATAAAGAAATATACTTTTTCATGTTGTTTGATTTTTACTTTTAAAAAGAGGTTTAAAATTAATGATTAGTTGCATGACATTTCACTTTCATAGACAAATATCTTTTTATTTTACGATGCTTTTCCAAGTTTCTTTATTTTGAATAATTGGAATACCAGGTAAATAAGCGTTCCCCATACGCCAATAACGATCGAAGAAGCCATAAACACTAACCAGATTGGTGTTTTACTACTTGTCGCCCAGAGAGACCGGTTGTTAAATGAATTATCGATTGTAGGTGCTACTCCCCAGCTAACATTTTTTTCTGCAAAAATATTTCCTAAAGTTTCATTGTCCTCTGTCCTGGCTACCAAAATAAAATTTCCTTTACTATCTCCCAATAAACTGTCTCTTTTAAATTCTGCAGTAACAGAACCTGTGGAATCAGTGGTATAAGTTTCTTCATCACCAATCGGTAAATTTCCAATTGAACGTTTTACGGCAATTTTTAATTCCACATCTTTTGCGGGAATCCATTCTCCTTTTTGCAAAGTCTTTACTGTTACTGTTACATTTTTCGTTTCATCTGTTCTGCTGGTGTCAACTTCAATTTTTGCTTTGGTTACCTGTACCTCGCCTTTTGTTTCGTCAAATTCTTTATTAGCGGCAGCAACAGCAATAAATGTAAAGGATGAAGCAGCATCCCAAACACGTTTAAAAGAAGGTGGTATATATATTCTTTCTTCTCCTGTTGCATTGGATTGAAAAGATTGGATAAGATCAGAATCGGATGTTGAATTCAGGTAAACGTTTACTTTGAGATCTTTTACCCCGATAAATTTCCTTTCCACTTTTGTTTTTGTGGTTACAAGCAGATAAGGAACATTATTTTGTGGCAGATAATAAGTGATATTTAATTGTAACTCTTTTTTTTCATTAGTAGAATCCTGGGCATCACAAATTATACCGGCCAACAATAATGTCATTAAGATAAGTCCTGATCTATTTTTGAGCAGTTTCATTTTCGTCAGTTAATGTTTTATAAATTGATATAACAGGAAATATTCTTGCCAGTAAGGTAATGATAAGCAAGGCGCCTGCTAATGAGCCCATCGCTATAGCCCACTCTTGCCAGCTTGGGAAATAATGTTTGTACTTTTCCGGAGCATCATGCATTGGTAAAAATGGGTGAAGCAGTGTAGGAGTTACTATAAGATAACGTTTAAACCATGCGCCGACGACTACCATTACTCCAGCAATAAACATTGGTAAAGGCCTTCTTCCTTTTTTAAACAGACTAATAATGATCGGAATGATCATACCTACGAGAATGCAAAACCAGAACAGGGGTGCATACCTGCCAACGAATAATGCAGTTAAGTGATCTTCTTCAGACTTTTTCATTTTGAATGCTGGTACCAGGTATTCATTCACGTTAAAATAGAGATATATAAGAGCTAACAGGACTAATATCCTTCCCATTTTCTCAAAATGCATGTCTGTAATATATTGTTCGAGTTTATAAACTTTGCGAAAAACATACATAGCTACTACTACTCCGCCTGCGCCGACAAGGAATGCACCTGAAATAAAGTAGGCACCAAAGTTTGTACTATCCCATCCCGGTCTATAAGTTGTTGCAAATAGCCAGGAAGTAACTGTGTGTATGCAAAATGCCACAGGGATGATAGTAATACAAAGTATCGTGATCGATCTGTTCCTTATTTTTTCCTGTGCCTCTGTTCCCTTCCAAAATGACCCGAGCCACTTGTAGAGTTTTGCAAATGGTTTACCCACCATTTCTTTTGCTTTGATCATGATCCTGATATCCGGAAGCAAAGTGATATATAATAAAAATAAACTGATACAGAAATAAGTGGTGATCACAATTACATCCCACACAATAGGTGATTGAAGACGACCATGTGCAAATATATTTACAAGACGTTCTGGCCGTCCCATATCCACAATGATGATCAAGGATGCAAACGTGATAGCCGAGACTGCAATCATTTCAGAGATCCTCGTCAATGGAGTACGCCACTTAACATCAGTCAATCGGAAAATAGCAGTGATCAATGATCCCACGAGGCTGATGGCAACAAAGAAAACAAAATTGGAAATATAAATACCCCATGAAACATAATCACCCATATTGGTTACTACCAACCCATTTTTTAATTGCAGGAAATATGCATAGGCTCCAATAAGACATATAATGATCAACGTAGCGGTCCATATCTTTCCCCTGAGTCCGAATTTTTGTGGCAACAGGTCTTGGATAACTTTATCAGCAGGAAGTATGTTTTGATTTTCCACAATTAAAAAGTTTTATGATTTAGATTTAGCTTCTTCCTTGGTTTTCAAACCTTCTTCAAATTTGAAATTCCTGTTTACGGGGGGCAGGTAATATACACGTGGCTTTGTACCCAGATCCTCCATTAACCTGTAACCGGCTTTATCACGGATAAGATCGCTGAAACGAAATGTTTCTGCGCCGTTTGTTACTGAATCTTCATTCTGATCGCCAAAAAAGAAAACACCGTTAGGGCAGGCTGATACACAGTGTGGCAATTCGCCTTTTCTTGTCATATCAGGACAGAAATCACATTTACCTACTGTTCCTTTTTTTTGCGGCATACTGGTTTCACAAGAATAGTGTTGATGAGCAACTTCTTCTGTAAGCTCGGGCTCTTCCCAATTAAATACCCTGGTTGAATAAGGACATGCAGCCATACAAAAACGACAACCAATACAGCGATCACTATCTATCAAAACAATTCCATCCTGTCTTTTGAATGTAGCATCAACGGGACAAACCTTTACACATGGAGGTTCATCACAATGCATACAGGTGGTAGGTTCCCAATATGGAGCAGTATGCTCAGCATCCTGCATCGGGTATACTTTTATCCAGTTCTGCCCCGGATGTACCTGGTGCATATGATTGCAGGCGGATTGACATGCTTTGACATTTTTGCAACGGGAAAGGTCAATGACCATCACAAATTTTTTACCTGCAATCCCTTTCCTTGCTTCGCTATTTGATACAGGGGGAAGATCCGGAACAGGTTTTAAAAATGCTTTATCCATTTCAATGATCTCCCCATCTACTGACAAAAGCTTTACTGTTTCACCGGAAGGAGTTATCTGATGGGCAGCATCAGGTGTAAATGGATTTTTATCTGTGCATCCAGCAGCTGCTACACCTGCGAGCAGTCCGGTGACAATAAAGTCTCTTCGAGAAGTATCTTTTTTTTCCATTGTAGTATATTAAAACGTTGGTTTATTTTTTACCCAGGTGATAACGTCCTTGTCAGAAACTTTTACACCTGTTTTTTTGATCTTATTGATATCAACTTCAACAAGCTTTCCATCTTCAGAAAGCATTTTTACCAGTGTGGTTTTTTTCTTTTTCGGGAGTATCAGTTTAAGTGCTGTTATTGAGGAAATAATTCCTAATCCCCATAAGAAAAATTTTTTGCGGGAAGTTGTGTTTTGATTTTGTTCCATATTGGTCATTTGTTAAGTTACGGCGTGTAAGGTACATTCCGGTTAAATCCGACGTCAGTATCATAATCAATGCCTAATATGATTATTATCAAACATGAAAGAAACATTGATCTTGCTTCAAGTAATTAACTAAATATAACAAAAAAAACGCAAGTCTATTTTGGGCCCATATTTTTTTGAATAGGGATCCGCTGAGTTATTTTTTAAAAAACCGTATGTAGTGAATAACGTTCCACCTTTCATCATCAGCGGCAATTTTCTTTTTAAAACCTAGCATATCATCCCTGCCTTCATTCGTTTAATAAAAGAGAGAGCCATCAGATTGTGACTACATGCCAGCTTTTGTAAAATACCAATAACAGAATCAGAAATTAATTCTCCCAATTGCTTTTTAGCCCTTCTTATAAAACAATAATACCAGTACTGGTGTCAGCGTCAGCTCCAAAACCATGGCACTGAATAAGCACGAACTGATAAGCAAACCCACATAAAATGTACCCCCGAAACTGGATGACAATAAAGTCATGAATCCAGAAAGCAGTACCATTCCGGTTATAATAATTGCCTTCCCGGTAGAAATATATGTCCGCTTGACTGCATAGGGTAATGATAACCCTTTCAACAGCTCAAGCCGGAGCCGGCTCATGAAATGGATCGTATCGTCAACAGCTATACCAAACGCAATTGAAAATATCACTGATGTATCCGCTTTTAGGTTAATATGCAGCAGACCCATGAACGCACCCATTATCAAAAGAGGGATGACGTTGGGGATTAATACAATCAGGATAATCCGCCAATAATGCAGCAGGAGTAAAGCAATGAGTGAAATAATCACTGCATCGATTATGATTCCGGTAAAAAGATTATTGGTCAAAGAATATGTGGCTTTATCAAGCAACACAGCAGAGCCTGTAAAATGAAAAGAAAATGATTTTCCAAATTTTTTTTTGGTAAAGTAATCACTGAATTTATTCTCAATCCTTTTAAACTCATTTATATCCAGGTTTGGCATGCGGCCGCTGATACGGAGCCGTATTCCGTCTGCACTTAAATAATGCTGCATTTCTTCAGCATGCTCAGTTTGCAGAATAGCTTCATAAAAACGGTTTACCTGCTGCCGGGTTTCGGGTAGTTGAAAATAAGCATTATCACCAGCATGAAATGCCTTGCTGGCGCCACGGAATAAGGATAAAGGGGAAATGATGTTACCAACACCACAGGTGTCTTTCAAATATGTTTCAATTTCCTCAACCTGCCTCATTTTTTGCAGGTCGAAAAATGAACTTGTATTGTCAGTAGATGTTAATTCCAATTCAAGAGGACGGGTACCGGCAAAATCAGTTTCCATGAACTTGTAGTCATCAAGTACCGAATTGTTTTTCGGAATTTCCTGCAGCAGGCTGGAATTGATTTCTATTTTATTGATAAAATAAACTGATACTATTGTAATAACAGCGAAGAAACCAAGTACCGGGTATTTGTATCTAATTATATTTCTAAAAGAGTAAGCCAGGAAATTACTCCAGCGATGTTCCGCTGCTTTTTCATACACTACTTTGGGTACCGGTGATAGGGTATAATAAGCATACAGCGAAAACATTGTTATCCCAAAAGATATAAATAGGCCTATGCCGGCAAAGAATCCGAAATTCCGGATGGGAATAATATCCGTAATTCCGAGAGTAAAGAAACCTGTGGCAACGGTACAACAGGTATAAAATGTAGCCAGACCGATCTCCTGATAAGTTTTTTTCAGGGCTTTCTGTTTGGGCAATCCGCTTCGCAGGTTTTCGATATAATGTGTGGAAAGATGAATAATGTCAGACATACAGATAGCAGCAAGAATTGGTGGAAGCAGACTGGATATAATATCAAGCGAATGTCCTGTTAGGGCAATAAACGAAAGTGTCCAAGCAATGGAAACTCCGATGGTTAGCAGTAGGATTACAATAGTTTTTAACGATTTAAATAAAATAAAAAGAACAAAGCTGATCAGCATAAGAGAAATGAGGAGGTATATTTTCAGATTTTTTTCAATCTCTTTCACATACATCCTTTCAATGCGGATTTTCGCAGTCAAATGAAATTCATCAAACTTCAATTCTTCAATTTTCTTACGGATATTATCAAGTATAAAGTCTTTCTCATTATCATTGAGGAATTGTTTATTAAATGCTGCGATAGCAATAGATCTCCCGTCTTTAGATACAAGCAAGTCCCTGTATTCTATTGATTCAAATAGATCAGCTGAATCTGCAATATATAGTGCTGGTTGTGAAATGTGGATTAGTGGTCTTGCATTTATTTCTTCATTTTTAAAGTAGATAAGGTTGGTAGAAGTAAGTGAATAAACTTTGTTAATATGATCCAGCTTTGTGATAAAACGTGTTAGGGTATCAGTTTTTTCAAGGAAATCCTGTTTAAAGATCCCTTCTTTATTTTTTAGGCCTATCAATATAAATTCATCATCTTTTTCCGAATGAAACTGTTGCTGGAATTGCTGGAAGAAAGCATAGTCATCATCATCTTGGGGAAAGAGTTTTTCAATATTAAACTCAAACTTTAATGAACGAAGAGGAATAAAGCTGAAGAGTGTAAATAACAGTAAAACAAAAATGATCCTTCGGCTTTTAATCTTCTCCATTCTCCGGATTATTTTCTTTTTATTTGAATGTAGGTAATTAATTTAAGAAAAGATTCCCTTTTGTAATCATGTATTTGGAAGGCCAAGCTATTTCTTAAAATAAAAGCCGAGTTCTGAATCAATGTTCATCATATCAGCGAAGTGAGGTTTTTTTCCAGGTTGAAAAAGAAACAAACCATACGAATCATTCTTTGTATTCAAATCTATATACGTCGAATCATTGTCTTTTCCCTTGAATAAAAGAAACCTGATGTTTTTTGCTTCTATAATTTTCAATCTCGGCCAATCCCGTTTAATTGACATTCGGACATTTCTCATTTGAAAAAAATACTCATGCATAGTTGCATCGAATATTGCTGAATCAGTTAACTCTTTTATCTTTTCAAGTTGCACCGAATCAGGAAGATAAAATACTGCGACGCTGAAATCAATTTGCATTGTGTCTTGAAAATTAGACGGAGGCTTGGTAAGTACCTGTTGCTTTGAAGATGAAGTTTTTTCTTCTTTGTCCCTCGCAGGGTTACTACTACAGGAAGCAGCTAACGATAATATTGAGATGACATATATTGAAAAAAGCTTCATTCTTCAAATTTAAAAAAGCCCCGGATCATTATTTATCTGGGGCTTTCAAACGAGCTAATAATAAATACATCCTAGTAATTCCACAACCTGGTAATATTAAACCCGATCAGGAACTCCGGACTCCATGGACTGCTACCATCTTCTTTGGTATTATGATTTAATGGATCATTTGTGTTAAACAAATTGTTGATTTGCGGTACTAAGAAATAATAGTTGGTAAAGAATAACTGAAAGGAGTGACTGCTTGTATTGAACTCCAGCCCGAAAGAAAAATTAGGAGTCGGGTTATTCTTTGTGTGCGTTGTTATAGGCTGATCATAATTCATTATCAGTGAAGTAACATCTGTCATCTTATATCGTGCCGAAACAGATATCGCGAAATGATCGTGTGCCATTTCCGGTTTTGCTTTTAAACTGGCGCTGTCATTCTTCACAAAGTATCCATTTACAAGGTTCTGATGTGAGAGACTTGCTCCAACCTGCACAGATAGTTTGTTTGATATTTTTCTGGCTACAAGGATCTGGTTGAAGAAAGTCATCCGATCACTGGTATTTAAATAAATTTCATGACTAGTATCGCTCTTAGTATTAAAACCCATATTGCCGTAGTAAGTAATGCTGACTGGCGATTTTCCTTTGGTTTGTTTTAGTATTGAGTATTTCAGGCTACCATCCCACATAGGCCCGGAAACAGTTGAAGGCGTTGCGGCATAAGGTACATTGGTGGCGGTCGTCTTTGTAACACCAATACCGACATTCAAATTTTTGATTGGTGCATAAGATACTCCCAGCCTGATGTTAGCCGGTGCAAAAAATCCCCAAAAATCCTCATAACCTTTATTCCACAAACCAAACCTGTGGTTAATATCCATTTCAAATGTTCCCTTTATGGGTACCATCACTGTCTGGTTATCTATTATCCAAACACTTTGGAAGGTGTTTTTAACCGGCTTGGGTTTTTGTACAGAAGGAGCTTCCATTTTTGCATTTGAACTGTCATCCTGTGCAAATGCCCTACTGCCTGGCAATAAAAGAAATACCAGGAGGATAGCAGTTAGTGCAAGCCGGATTTTTGCTTTATATATTTTTACTTTCATTGTAGTAAGTTTTAGAGTCATTAATTATTCGGAGCCCCATTTCTTATCCAGTCATACACTTTTTGTTTATCTGCGCTTGAAGGAATATACTGGGACATCTCACCATTGATCATTTTGTATAAAGTACTTTCTTTTGGTAAACCAGTATTTACAAAACCACCATTTACTATTTGTGCGTATGATACATCAATAGTCATATAAGGCTTATGAGATCCGTTTACATGGCAACCTGCCTCAGTACACTTGGTGTTGAACAATGGTGCCAGTTCACTTTTAAAACTTACCGGTTGTGGAGGACCATCGGGATCAGAAGCCAACTGAGGAATGACTATGTCTTTATAGCAACTGGATAAACCAATTATTACAAAGAGCAGCAAACCTGTATATTTTAATAAATTTTTCATTATTGTTGTCTTTAATAGTTAACTATTATTTATTATTAAAGTTCATATTGCATTCAATGTCTATTTTGTCTGCAATGCTGGTGCTGACGATTCCAAAGTCCCTGCAATTGAATTGGAATTTTAATTGAAGACCGAATACATCATAAGCCGCAGCAGTACCAAATTGAATTGTTGCTTTTGGAACATATTTAAGGGTTCCGATTATAGATTTAGTAAGTGGGGTTGCTAATTTTCCCTGGTAAGTAAGATTGAGTGTTACAATATATCCATTGCTTGCAGGATCAAATTTTATTGCAGTTGTTTTAATCTTTGCAAGATTAGGATAAGCGAGATTTTGAGTACCAGAAATAATTGCAATGGTGCCCATACCTGATATATTGCAGCCAGCATCACGTCCGGGTTCTCCCGTATTTGAAGTGTTTATTTGAACATAACCATTAAAATATGATTTTGCCGGATCACTTTCATAAAAGGCCCAGGAAGTATCCAGTAATGGCTGGCCAGCAGTTACATAACTGATAGCTTTGGCATCTGTTATATCATGCATTCCAAATTGATTGAAACGGCCGGTCAATAATCCTGCTGCACCAACATAATTGCTAGACCACAAAACACTTGAGTGAACCTTATCGAGTTTCCATTCATTGGTATTACCCGCAGTCATACTTCCCGGAAGAAGTACAGCATTGGTACGAGTAGCAACAAAAGGTTTACTTGTTTCAATAGGAACTATAAGTGAATCTTGACGGGTACAGCTGGCCATGTAGGCATAACCACCAAGCAGGATAGCTAAAATCCAGAAGTATGTGTTTTTAAGGAGTTTCATAACAGGTCATTTTAAATTATAAATATTGTTATCTGGTTTATGTAAAAGAGCTTTTATTTAACCGACGCAAGCTATAAACCGATAAAACTTTAAGACATGATTAATAAGGTTGTCCAACGTGATTCATATCACATTTTTATATGACAATTATCAAAAGAAAATTATTTTTTAAATGGATAAACATGTCTCTTTTAGCAAACAATGCTTAACTTAGATGTTCGCGTTTCATTTTATATGATTTCAATAAAATCCTTCATCTGTTTTGTTATGATTATAAAAAAGGCGCGATGATTTTTTTAAAACACATACAAGAATTTTGATCACTTCTTCTGATTATTAGCAAGCAATAGTTCGTATCCTGAAGAATTAATGAGATAGATTAGGTAGAAAGATGAGTTATATCATGTCGCTCATAATTTGCTGTCATGAAAATGTCAGCTATTGTCAAATTACTTTCGAATTTCAATTGGATACAAATAATTTCATAAACCAAACCAGTTCATTATGAAAAAGGTTTCAATTATCAAAGCTCTCACATTCTTTCTTGGATTTTTTTTACTTGCAGCTTCGCTTTTTCAGTGTACAAAAGTGGGTGATAATATTCAATACCTGGATCGTTCTTACCCAAGCATCCCGGATTCTACCATTTATGCATCTTATAACAGTGAATTCAAAATTGCAACTGCAGATGTGACACCGGCAACCAATGATATAATTAAGATGCGGGGAGTTCAAACTATTATCCATGAATATTGCGCTACATCCAACTGTCATGGAGGGCCGATCAGCCCTAAATTTAATTCCTATGCAGATGTCATGAAACATGTAGTGGCTGGAAAACCGGAACAAAGTAAAATATGGGAAATGATCACTACTAATGATTTCAACAAAGCCATGCCCCCGGTTAACAGTAATCATGAAATGAATACCAAGGACAAAGCTATTATTTATAACTGGATCTATAATGGAGCCAAAGAAAATCCAGACCTTGCTGATTTCAGACCAGCGGCCGTTCGATTGATCAATAACGGTTGCGGATCTGCGAATTGTCATAACCAGGGTACAGTGGCTGGCTCATGGGCTGAAGCAGGTATTTTAGGTACCAGGTATTCTATTGTTAATACAGATACAGCTTCTTTTTATATCTATGACGCAACAACGGGGTCACAAAGTCGCTACTGCCAGTTTATAAATCAAACCAAGCTCAACCAGATATGGAAAGATTATAAAGACAGCGTAAAGACATATTATGCGGATACAATAAATAAAGCTTCATTCCGCATTTTAAAAACATTTACCACTCCATGGGCTACCGCTTCCCGCAGAGGCCCTATGGGCAGCTATGATGATGTTCTCATGGATATATATATTCCCAAAAATATCCGGAGTAATTCTTCAGTTGTATATACAAGCCCTGGAGGAGTGAACTATTATTCCAAATCAGATCCTCTGAACAGTGGCGATTGTTTTATCAGGAGGATTGATTCTACTCTTATTTTCCGGAATCCAAGAACAGGAGCCGTCCAAAGTGTTAGTGGGTCAATGGCCTATCAGGACGGCGGATTGAGTCCATCCGAAGTTGCCCTTATCAAGGCTTGGTATTTTGCTGATCCAAATATTTTGGATGTATGGAAATACGGACTTACCAATACAGGGATTTTCAAATATACTAAATCAGGAAATTACATTATCAAACACTAACTCTATCAGCTTATTCAAAAAATTCAGAATATGAAAAAAAGTTTAATCATAGCAGCAATGGCAAGTTCAATGATGATTTATTTATTGCCATCGTGTTACAAGAATAATGAAGATATACAAGCTGTTCCCAGGGTGTCATTCAGACAAGAAGTAATACCCATCGTAACTTCAGGTGCTTGCGGTTGTCATAATAATTGTACTACAGACAAGGTCAGGTTTTCCTGTAAGGACACGGTTTTTTATGATGCTGTTTCTTCCAGGGCGCTGTCGCATTTTGGTCCATGGGTAAATGGTGGCACACACCCTGGTGGGGGTAACATCGACTTTAGTCCAAATGATAAGGCGATCATCAAGGAATGGGTAGCGCAAGGTGAGCCTTTTGATGATGGAGCCGGTTGCACTGTGCCAACAGTGGTTACTTATACAAAAGACATAGTACCCATTTACAATACCACTTGTAAAGGTGGGTCTTGTCACGGAGGACTTGGTCCTAATTTGGATTATAATAAGATGGTAGAGAAACAAAGTACCCTTATAGCTATGATGAACAGCGGTGGTGCTACCGGACACCCAGGTGGGCCAATCAGCCTTTCCAAATGTGTTACCAATACGTTCCTTGCCTGGATCAACCAGGGGATGCCTAAATAAGATTTAAAATGAATACATCTTCTATTATTATAAAACTGGAAATATGAAAAAGAATTTATTGCTTTTGGTTGTAGGTCTAAGTTGCTGGTCTTTTACCATGGCACAGGATAGTTTGCCTGCTGAGAAAGAAGTACCAAAGCCAAAATATGCCCGTGCTACTTTTAATTCGACCAAGATCATCAATCTTCAAAACACCGAAATAGTTCCGAAAGGTATACTGCAATTCATGGTTTCTCACCACTTCAGTTATTTGTGGAATAAAGATCAAAGTACAGAAGATAACCTGGCCCAGTTTTTCGGAATAAATTCCGGCGTGGCACAAACATACCTGTCTTTCGACTATTCCGTTAGAGATTATGCAAACCTTGGATTTGCTTTAGCAGGAAGATCAAGATATGAAGGTTGGGGAAAATTCAGAATTACCCGTCAGCAGACCGGACCGAAAGACATACCTATCAGTGTTACGTGGTATTCTCTTGCCAATGTAGATTTTGCGCAGGATAAAGAAACGGGATCTCAATGGGACAAATGGTCTTATCTCCACCAACTGCTAATAGCCCGGAAAATGTCAGACAAGATCTCTTTGCAATTCGTTCCTTCTCTTGTTTACCTCAATAACGTGCCTTATGGCATCAACAACAGCAATTTTGTTTGGTCTCTTGGTGTTGCAGGCAAATTGAAGGTAAAACCCAAAATGAATGTAACCATGGAATATACCCGCCAGTTGAATATGTATAAAAATATCATTGATAAAAGCGGAGCCATTACAAACTACAGCCCGGATCTTTTATCAGCAGGTATCGAAATGAATACCGGTGGCCACCTGTTCCAGTTTTATGTAGGCAATACAGTTAATTCATCCAGTATTGACCAACTGTCAAGAAATACAGGGTATATTAAAAAAGGAAATTTTGCTTTTGGATTTACCATTAACAGAAGCATGGATATGAGAAAAGAAAAAGAGTGAGTAAAGAAAGATAATAGAAAAAAATATAGTTTTCCTGATACAAAAAAGGTTCCTGAAAAATTAGGGACCTTTTGAATTATTTAGTATAAAAGATTTCTTAGCTTATCAAGATTGGCGATCTGGATCTTCCCTTCTTTTATTTCGATAAGTTTTTCAGCTTTGAAATCACTTAGTGTCCTGATCAGTGATTCTGTGGCGGTGCCAACATAATGTGCAATGTCTTCTCTTGATATTTCTATTGGTTTGTTTTGCCCGCCGGTATTGAATTTTCCCTGGATATCAACCAATGCTTTGGCAACTCTTTTGCGTAAAGAGCTGTAAGCTAAATTGAGTAATCTTTCTTCTTTGTCCTTTACATTTTTTGTAATGATCTTAATGAATTTTGTCGCAATGTTAAGATCACCAAAAACCATTTTATGAAAATCCTCACGGGGTATCTGCATTATTTCAGCATCTTCCAGTATAACAGCGCCGTCATCATAGTTTTTATCTTCGATCAAAGGAGGATAGCCTATAAAATCTCCTTCACTAAAAAGATCAGTGATGTATTCTTTGCCATCTTCATGTGTTTTAAAACCTTTTACCTTTCCCTTTACTACATAATATAAAAGTTTTGGCCGCTTGCCTTCCTGGTAAAGTGTTTGTTTTTTACCATATGATTCTACATTATATTGTTCTGCCAGTTGTTTCATCAGGCCACTATCCTTAACGTCTTTTATGAATTGCGACAAACCTTGTTGCGATGAAGCATACTTATTCCCAAGTATTTCTGCTTTTTTAAGCCGCATTTCGATCGCATTCAAAAGTTCAATATCTTCAAAGGGTTTGGTGACATAGTCATCTGCACCCATTTCCATTCCTTTGCGAAAATCACTTCTTTCTGTTTTTGCCGTTAAAAAAATAAATGGGATAGCTTGTGTGGTTTCATTTTTCCTTAACATATGAAGCACACCATATCCATCCAGTTCAGGCATCATAATATCACAAACAATAACATCCGGTTTTTCCTTGATGGCAATCTCAACTCCCTTTTTTCCGTTTTCGGCGGTAAAAGTTTGATACCCGGCAAGGTCCAATATCTCTGCTGTGTTTTCCCTGATGTCTTTATTATCTTCTATAACAAGAATTGATTTCATGAGTTATTATTTGTAACGTTTGGAAATGTTATTGTGATCGAAGTGCCTTTTCCCAATGTGCTTTGCAAATGTACTGTTCCATTGATCAGGTCAAGGTATCTTTTTACAATATGAAGCCCAAGCCCTGTTCCTTGTATATTAGTAACATTTGATGCCCTGTAAAACATGGTAAATAAATGCTCCTGGTCTTTTTGGGAAATGCCAATTCCTTGATCTGCTACTGTTATCACATTTTTTATACTGTCACTTTTTGCTGAAATTGTGATAGGCGAATCTTCTTCTGAAAACTTAGCGGCATTGCTTATCAGGTTGGTCAGGATATTCCTCAGTAATTTTTTGTCGGCATTTATCTTTTCCTCTCCTTCATATTTAAAATTGAATTTTTGCCCGGGCTTCAATACTACTTTCACTTCGGCTAATGTCTCAGTGATCATTTCCGGAAGGTTAAATTCGCTTGGATCGGTGCTGATTCGGCCTTCATCAAGTTTTCCTAAGGAAAGAAAATCCTCCAAAATGTCATTAAGATGTTTTACAGAATCTTTGATCCGGTCAATGTGCTTATTCCTTTTTTCCTGGTCGTCTTCTTTGATATATTTTGAAAGTAAAGCTGCTGAAGAAAGTACGGCACTAAGTGGTGTTCTGAACTCATGAGATGCCATCGAGACAAAACGGCTTTTTATTTCATTCAGCTGTTTTTCTTTATCCAACGCTTCATGAAGTTCTGTTTGAGATTGTTCCAGTTTTTCCAGCGCCTCTTTGAGAATATGTGTTCGTTCGTCTACTTTTTTTTCAAGTTCAGTATTGAGTTTCCTGATCTCGAAAGTTACTTTTTCTAATTCATTTTGCTTCTTTACAAGACTTTGCTCAGCCTCTTTTCTTAATGTGATATCAACAATAAATGCAATCACGAAAAGCTCATTATCTTTTTTGTAATGACTTAAACTTATTTCAACAGGAAATTCCTGTCCATTTTTTTTTAATGCAAACAGTTCTCTTCCGGCTCCCATTGACCGATTTGATGGTTTTTTATGAAATCCTTCACGTAATGCTTTATGTCCGGGTCTGAAATTTCCGGGAATTAGAACTTCGACGGGAAGAGTCTGCAATTCGTTTGCAGCATAACCAAACATTCTTTCCGCGGCAGGGTTAGCAAGTACTATAAGCCCTTGTCCATTCGTAAGTATGATCCCTTCCGTTGCATTTTCAAAAAGCGATGTCATGTGTGCCTGGCCTAGCATAATAACTTCATAGGTATTTAACCCCCCAATGTAACCAATGTAGTCAAAAAAATAAAATGAAAGAATTGGGTTATTTATTTATGCGATCTCCATCTCGGGTTCATTCACCTCTTTAGACGTTTTGATAGCGTCAATGACTGGCAGAATTTTTTCTTTTTTCACATGATCAAAATCAGTAAGCATTGCTTTTTTCTCCAAAGGATCTTTGGCCAGTTTTGCACCCATTTTAAGCATGAACCTATCCCATGCAGAGAGATTTCTCATGATCATTCTTCCGGGTAAATAATAAAACTGGATCTTTTCCACAATAGCGGGGGGTAGAGATGCTTTATTGTAGCTTTCCCTCTTTTCTATTTGCTCAGCAGGTGATGCTGCAACCTGGAAGAAAAAGATCTTTTTATTCATCAATGCATTAAAATTTTTCTTTAACCACTCTTTAATTTCAAGTTTCCCGATGTAAACGCTTGAACCGAGAATAAAATAATCGTAATTCGGTAACTCATTTACCGGGAAGCGATCGGCTGACGCCACTGGTAATCGCAATTCCTGGCCTATCCACATCGCATATTGTTTGGTTGCTCCATATTTGCCTTTGTAAATCACAAGCCCTTTCATAATTTCTTATTTTGATAATTAAAAATATTATTGATCAAGCTGCTGAATTGATCACAGCATGCTGTTTTGTGACCACAACTTCGGGATGTTGTACGATCTCGGCATTAACCGAATTTGAGATAAGACAATATTTTTTTGTTTTTTCCATTGCCACTCTTGCCCTTTCCACATCAATATCATTACCCACAAATGCTCTTGGATAAATATGTACATAAGTGAATTTATATTTGCCATCTACCATTTCTACCTGGCCTGTCGCAGTACATTCAAAGCCCGTATTTTCAATTTTCATTTTATTTACAAATACCAGGTAGGTACTCATAAAGCAACTTATGATTGAGCTTAGAAATAAATGCTCAGGACTCCATTCACCTTCCGGCCCGCCAAATTCCGGTGGTGTTGATACCGAAAAGGATTTTAACGAAGGTGAACTCACAATACCAATCTTGTCACCAGACCAATAAAGCTCTGAGGTAAAGATGATGGGTTTATTATTTTTTAATGACATAACACAATTCTTTAAGACAAACTTACCATGACGATCAGCCACAAATAATGATTTATGTCAAAGGGAAATATGATTTGAACGGCAGCCTAAAATGGCATTAGGGATCATCTATCCTGCAATAATTCCTGCTCCATTTGGATCGCTTTGGGAAAAAGAATATTGCTTTCGAGATGGATATGCTGGACCAGGTCTTTATCAAGCTCTTGTAATTTGGCAAATGTGATCTTATGGGTTATACATGCATTTACAGGGGGCGTATAGTTATTTGTAATTGATCTGAGCCTGTTCAGGTTTGATCCTGTTGTATCATGTTCTTTTTGCATTACTTCTTCTATAGGTTTACGTAATGTTCTTATTAAGAGTCTTGCATAAGATTCACGGTATTTATGTGCATGATAAATTTGTTTTATATAAGGAAAATACATTTCCTCCTCCTGCCTCATGTGCGGCGGGATCTCAATCATGAACTGGTTCATGATAATTTCAATTGCTTCCAGTTCAGGAAATTTTTTTCTGTGTTCAACCAAAAACTTATCTACCTGTTCTTTGGTTTCTGGTAATGCTCTCTTAAGATAACTATGATGAACGTTGAGTATGTAGTCGGCTAAAAAATCAATTTCCCAGCTGTCAAAATCAATTGCAGCATTTGACGGGGACTGATTAATAATTTTTTGAAGATCACCAATAACTTCTTTTGTATTTAAATTTCTATTTTGACAAGCTATATCAAGCGGCCATTTGCCACCACAACAAAAATCAATATCATATTTTCTGAATACGTCTGCTGTACGGTAATCATTGATCACGATATCTGTTACAAACGAAGATGGTTCTATTTGATAAACATTTCCGAACATAATGGAAGGCTAAAGCTTAATCAATATTAGAACGATAAAAGAAATTAAATCATGATTTTCATCAGTAAGAAAAATTAACTTAATTGGCAGCGAGACTTTTAAGAATACCGCTTTTACTGTCATTCAGCAGATCTCCAAATGTTTTTTTACTAAAAATGTTCAAATAATTAATTCTAGCCGCTTCCATCTCATAGTGAAGAGGACAAGGATTTAAGCCGTTGCAATATTTAAAATTCAGAACACACATACTGAACTGTTCCATGCCATCAGTGATCTCGACCAGCTGTATCACAGGAGTATTCAATGTTTCAGCTGCGAGAGAAAATCCACCATAAGGTCCTTTCGTTGACTTCAAGAGGCCTGCTTTAACGATCTGTTGCATGATCTTTCCCAGGAAATGTTTGGGTACCGATAGCTTTGTAGCAATCTCATCAATCTGAACTTTTCGTTGCTCATCCTGCATGACTGCTATATATAATATACCCCGCAAAGCATACCCAAATGACTTCGATAAAAACATTAAAAGGATTTTTTCAAAAATAAACTTGCTGTTTTCTTTTGCAGGTGATTAAACTCATCTCATTTTTTGACACATGTCATGATTATGCGTTAACAGTCAAAATACTTTTGATGTCATATATAAGAGCCTAATGTCCTTTAATCAAAATAAAAAACTTGAATATGAAATCTAAATTTCTTTTTGGTGTAGCACTTGCTTTCATCGGAACAACTTTATTTATCGCTTGCGGAGAGGGAGTTAAAGATGCTAAACCAATTGACGTACAGGAATTGACAAAAAATCAACCTGAAACACATGGAACCCAGATCAAGGAAAGCGACATCTCTGTAACAAATCCATTAAATACTGAATGGGTAACAGGCGGAAAAAGTATTTATGAATTGAAATGCCAAAGTTGTCACCGTCTTACTGAAGAAAAACTTGTTGGACCAGGTTGGAAAAATGTGACCAAAAGACGGCAGCCTGTTTGGATCATGAACATGGCAATGAATGTGGATATGATGCTTGAAACAGATCCCGAAGCGCAAAAACTTTTAGAGCAATGTATGGTTCGTATGCCAAATCAAAACCTGGCCAAGGAAGATGCAAGAAAAGTCTTGGAATTTATGAGAAGCAATGATGGCGAAAAATAATTTTCACTGCTTTTATATTATTGATAATAACGAATACAACGATTGGAATTGAACGTTGGAAAAACAATTACTCATAACGATAAAACAAATAATATGAACTCCTTTTTCAAAACGCTAATGCTTGTTGCGGTAGCTTTTCCAATAGTATGGTTGCAAAGCTGTAAACCTAAAGGAACTCAATCTGCTGTTAGTGGCGATGCAGCTGCTAAAGTTTATGTAGCTCCCGGAAAATATGATGAATTCTACAGCTTTGTATCTGGTGGTTTCAGCGGTCAGATGTCCGTTTATGGTATTCCTTCGGGACGTTTACTCCGTGTCATCCCTGTATTTTCTGTTGATCCTGAAAAAGGGTATGGATTCAGCGAAGAGACGAAACCAATGCTCAATACTTCGCATGGTTTTGTTCCCTGGGATGATCTTCACCATATAGCATTGTCGGAAACTGATGGTATACAGGATGGCCGTTGGGTTTTTGGTAATGGCAACAATACTCCGCGTATTGCGAGGATCGATCTAAAAACTTTTCGCACGGCAGAGATAATAGAAATTCCAAACAGTGGCGGAAATCACTCTTCACCTTTCATTACTGAAAACTCTGAATATGTTATTGCGGGTACTCGTTTCAGCATACCGATGGACAATTCAAATGGGGATGTTCCTATTAATACCTATAAAAGTAATTTCAAAGGAACTGTGAGTTTTGTCAGTGTTGATAAAACTTCAGGCAATATGAGCATTGCATTCCAGATCTTAATGCCTGGAGTAAATTTTGACCTGGCTCGTGCCGGAAAAGGAAAATCACATGGATGGATGTTTTTCAGTTGTTATAATTCAGAAAGAGCAAATACATTACTGGAACAAAATGCATCACAGAAAGACAAAGACTTTATTATTGCTGTAAACTGGAAAAAAGCGGAAGAATATTTAAAAGCAGGTAAAGGAAAAAAGGAATCTGTAAAGTATGCTCATAATATTTATGATGAAAAAAAGCATATGGCAACATCTGTTATCGAGACAGAAGTAACAATGCTTGATTCAAAAGAACTGACTGATATGGTTTACCTGATACCATGTCCAAAATCGCCTCACGGTTGCGATACAGATCCTACAGGAGAATATATAGTTGCTAGTGGTAAACTGGCAGCTACGATCCCTGTATTTTCTTTTACAAAAATGCTGCAGGCAATTGCTAACAAAACTTTTGAAGGTGAATATGAAGGTATCCCTGTATTAAAATATGATGCTGTTTTATACGGTGAGGTAAAAAAACCAGGTCTTGGACCTTTACATACTGAATTTGATGATAAAGGATTTGCTTACACTTCTTTCTTTGTGTCATCTGAAATTGTAAAATGGAATGTAAAAACACTTGAAGTAGTTGATCGTGTTCCTACTTATTATTCTATCGGTCACCTGAGTGTTCCCGGCGGACCAACCAGGAAACCCTGGGGTAAATATGTGATCGCTTATAATAAGATCACTAAAGATCGTTATCTGCCAACAGGGCCAGAGCTTGCTCAAAGTGCACAGTTGTATTCTATTGAAGGTGACAAGATGAAACTCTTACTTGACTTTCCTACAATTGGTGAACCACACTATGCAGAAGCTATACCTGCTGAGTTGATAATGAAGAATAGTCAAAAGATCTACAAGATAGAAGAAAATCAAAATCCATTTGCTGCATTGGGCGATAAGTATGCAAGAGTGGAACGCAAAGGAAATGAAGTGCATGTTTATATGACATCAATACGTTCACACTTTACACCAGATAATATTGAAGGTGTAAAAATGGGAGATGTGGTTTATTTCCATATTACCAATCTTGAACAAGACTGGGATATGCCACATGGCTTTGCCGTAAAGGGAGCAAACAATGCAGAATTGTTAGTAATGCCGGGTGAAACACAAACTCTAGCCTGGAAACCTGAACGCATTGGGATATTTCCTTTTTACTGCACAGATTTTTGTTCAGCGCTTCACCAGGAAATGCAGGGATATATAAGGGTAAGTCCTGCAGGTTCCAATGTGGCGATTTCATTTGGTACAGGAAAAACAGATAGTACTGCAGTAGCAATTAAATAATTTTTTAATTCATGATTAATCAACGATTGCCTTCCTGAAACATTTAAAACTAACAATCATGAAAAAGATATTTCGCTTTTTCCCAATAGCTGCACTGGTTTTAATTTTCAGTGCATGTAATAGTAATACTGAATCGGTCACAGCAACAGAAACAAAGGATGCTATTGCCAAAAACGGCGGACAGGAAGCTGTACAGGATGATGTTTCACAAAAAGATGTTGTGAAGATCGCAGTAAGTTCAAAAGACCATACAACATTGGTTGCGGCTTTAAAGCAGGCTGAGTATGTTGATGATCTTTCTAATGCAGGACCATTTACAGTGTTTGCACCAACTAATGATGCATTTAATAAATTACCTGCCGGCACCGTAGATGGATTGATGAAAGATGACAAGAAAGCCGATCTGCAAAATATACTTGAATATCATGTAGCAGTAGGAGTTTATAAAACTGAGAATATGAAGGATGGCCAAAAAATTAATATGGCCAATCTTGGTGATATTACATTAAGTGTAAAAGATGGAAAGGTAATGGTAAATGGTGTAGCAAATATTGTTGCGTCCATACCCGCAGCAAATGGAATCATTCATGTAGTGGATGCAGTATTGCTTCCACCCGCAAAGAATTAAAAAGAAACTGCTTGCTGTTTCAATAGGGCCGGTGAAAGGCCGGCTCATTTTAAAAAAACAAATGAATAAGCTAACTAAAATAGAAAGAATAATTGTCGCAATAGCTTCACTCTCTTTGATAGCTACCTTTTTCGTTCCTATCTGGCGTATCGATCTGTTTGCTCCGCAATATCCCGAAGGTTTGACAATGAAGATCTGGTTGAATGATATCAAAGGACAGATAGATATCATTAATGGATTAAATCATTATATCGGAATGAGAAAGATCAGCGTGGCAATGTTTCCTGAATTTGCATTTCTTAGTTATGTAGTTGGATTTTATATCCTGCTTGGCCTCGCTGTAGCGATTATCGGCAATAGAAAAATTTTATTCTGGTATCTTGTATTCACTGCTTTTGGTGGTGTGTTTGCCATGTATGATTATTATCGCTGGGGCTTTGAGTATGGCCACAATCTTGATGACACTGCTCCGATCAAAGTTCCTGGTCTTTCTTATCAGCCGCCAATGCTTGGACATAAACGATTGCTGAATTTTGATGCTTACTCACTTCCTGATATTGGCGGGTGGATCATTATTAGTGCTGCATCGATCATGATCCTTGTTTGGCTTTTTGATTGGTATAAAGCACATAAAAGTAAAGTAAAACTTTCGGCAGCGTTAACTACATCTCTTGTGTTATTCTTTTTTGCTTCATGTACTTCACAGCCGGAACCTTTAAAGATCGGCAGCGATGTTTGTCATTTATGTAAAATGGGAGTGGCCGACCCAAAATTCGGAAGCGAAATTATTACCGGTAAAGGAAAAATTTACAAGTTCGACGATATTGGCTGTATGATCCGATATATGAAAGCAGACGGAATAGAGAAAAAAAATATTTCTCGAACCGTAGTAGTGAACTATGAAAAACAGAATGATTTTATAGATGCTGATAAAGCAGTCTTGATCATCAGCGAAAGTACAAAAAGCCCGATGGGCTTTAACATCGCGGCTTTTTCAAGCAAGGAGTCTGCAATGAAAATTGAAGGAAAAATATTTTCCTGGAAAGACTTGTATAATAAGATCGAATAAAAAATGCTCAGGCTCATTATCATATTACCAACGATTGTGCTCTCAACAGCCCTTGCTGCACGTACAATAGTAGTGGGAAAAAATCAAGCCATCACTTCCATTCGCAAAGCAATCGAACTCGCAAAAGAGAAGGATACCATTCTTGTACAACCAGGGATTTACAAGGAAGGCAATATTGTTGTGAATAAGAATATTATTCTACTTGGTCAAAACTATCCCGTGCTTGATGGTGAAAGTAAATTTGAAATACTTACTGTAAGCGGTGTCAATATCACGATCAAAGGATTTCAACTACAAAATTGCGGTAAATCAGCCATGAATGATTTTGCTTCGATTAAAGTTATTGATTCAAAAAATATTTTTATTGAAGATAACCGGGTGATCAATTCTTTTTTTGGCATTCATTTTTCCAATTCTTCTTTTGTCACTATCAGGCATAATTCAATTTCCGGCTCTCCGACCAGCGAGCAAAATACCGGAAATGGCATCCATCTTTGGAAATGCAATCATGCATTGATCGATAATAATTATGTTACCGGTCATCGGGATGGTATCTATTTCGAATTTGTAACTGAATCAACTATTCAAAATAACCTGAGCGAAAAGAATATCAGGTACGGCCTGCATTTCATGTTCTCGAATAGTGACGATTATCTTAATAATACATTTAATAATAATGGTGCTGGCGTGGCGGTGATGTATTCACATAAAGTAAAAATGGAGGGAAACAAATTTGAAATGAATTGGGGTCCGGCTTCTTATGGTATTTTATTGAAAGATATTACAGATAGCTATATTCATAATAATACATTTTATAAAAACTCAGTTGGCATTCACATGGAGGGTAGCAGCAGGATAAATGCCTTTAAAAATATTTTTAAAGAAAATGGGTGGGCCATAAAGGTTCAGGCCAGTTGTGATGATAATAATTTTTACCAGAATAATTTTTATGGAAACAGTTTTGACATAGCGACTAATGGCACCATGATGCTAAATAAATTCTATAATAATTATTGGGATAAATATGAAGGATATGACAGGAATAAAGATGGAGTGGGGGACGTACCTTATCATCCTGTAAGCATGTATTCAATGATCGTCGAGCAAAACCCAAATTCACTGATACTGTTAAGAAGTTTTATGGTATCGCTGCTCGATAAAGCCGAAAAAGCAATACCAAGCCTTACCCCTGAAAATCTTACTGACGATAAACCAATGATGAAGCCCAATAAATTATGATCAGGATAGAACATATTAATAAAAAATTCAAAAAGCTGTTAGCACTGAATGATATCAATGCTCAATTTGATAGACGGCAGGTGATATCATTGATCGGCCCGAATGGATCAGGCAAAACAACGTTGATCAAGTCCATACTTGGTATGGTAAAGCCTGACAATGGAAAAATATTTTTTAATAATGAGCCGATAAATGGTGATCCTTCTTACCGTTCACAAATTGGGTATATGCCGCAGATCGGTCGCTATCCGGATAATATGAAAGTAGGTCAGCTTTTTAAAATGCTTAAGAATATTCGAAATGTACCAGATGATGGTATCGACGAAGAACTGATCGACAAATTTGGATTGAAAAAGATTTTTGAAAAACCTATGCGAACTTTATCGGGTGGAACAAGGCAAAAGGTTAGTGCCGCTCTTGCTTTTCTTTTCAATCCTGATGTATTGATACTTGATGAACCAACAGCAGGTCTTGATCCTTTGTCTTCAGAAATTTTAAAAGAAAAGATCCTGAAGGAGAAAAGTAAAAATAAATTGATCCTTATTACATCGCATATTCTAAGTGACCTGGATGAATTAACAACTCATATCATGTACCTGCAGGAGGGGAATATTGAATTTTTTAAAGAGTTAGAACAATTGCGTGAAGAATCAGGCGAATTAAAACTGGGAAAAGCAATTGCAAGAATAATGAAAGGAGAAAAATTTAACAACGAATGGATCGGTACTATGCTTGAAATAAAAAATGAAAAAAATTCTTCATTGCGCCAGGAATGAAAAATAAAAGATCATGCTTAAACTTTCTAAATACGTTTTATACGACATTGTAAGAAGCAAAGTGATCCTTGCTTACACTGCTTTCTTATTTCTTGTTTCATTCAGCCTTTTCAATATGGAGGAGAATAGCAGCAAGGCAATACTAAGCTTGTTAAATATCATTTTAATTGTAGTGCCGCTGATCAGTATGATCTTTACAACAATTCACTATTATAACTCCTACGAGTTTATTGAGCTAATGCTTTCACAACCAATGAGCCGACGTAAGATTTTGCTAAGTGAATATGGAGGTGTAGCTCTTTCTTTGTTGAGTAGCTTTTTGATCGGTGTTGGTGTTCCTGTTCTACTTTATTCTCCTGACAGTGTCGGCTTTTCCTTATTATTCACTGGTATTTGCCTGACACTTGTATTTACATCGATAGCCTTTCTTACTTCAGTAAAAGCAAGAGATAAAGCAAGAGGAATTGGTTTTGCATTACTGATCTGGTTTTATTTTGCATTGATCTATGACGGCCTGATACTTTTGATCCTTTTCAACTTTAGTGATTACCCGCTCGAGAAAGCTACGCTTGTTCTTTCTGCATTGAACCCAATTGATCTTGGACGTATTTCTATTATGCTCAAAATGGATGTCAGCGCATTGATGGGTTATACCGGTGCTTTATATAAAGATTTTTTTGGCAGTGGCTCGGGTATTCTTTTTACAGTAGGCATCATGTTACTTTGGATCATTGTTCCACTTTGGTGGGCATTGCGGGTATTTAAAAAGAAAGATCTGTAATCCTATTTCTAAAATCATAATTCTCCTTGATGTTTATCAAGCAAAAAAAAGCTTTGAAATGATAGCTTTATA
>DASYQG010000156.1:0-8144 GCA_036005825.1 Chitinophagaceae bacterium
AACAGATGATGTTTCGATCAAAAGTCAATCAAATGTTCCAAATAATATCCCGGCTAATTCAATAATGCAATGGCAGGTTTCAAATTCTTTTAAAGAAGAAGTATTGAAAGATAAGAATATGCTTGATGCATCTTTGGTAAAAAAACTTTCATGGAAAAAATTATCGATTGAAAATGGTGGCTTTGCTAATCTTGCCCGATTGTACCCGGTCACAGATTCAAACACCGTGCTGGCAAAAATCACGGTAGTATCAGATAAAGACCAGCTGAAAAAGCTTGATATTGGGTATAGCGATCGGGTAAAAGCATTTTGTAATGGACAGGCAATTTATAGCGGCAATAATAGTTTCCGCACTAGAGATTATCGTTATCTCGGTACCATTGGATATTTTGATGCTATTTATTTATCATTAAAAAAAGGAGAGAATACAATTATACTTGCCGTATCAGAAACCTTTGGAGGGTGGGGTGTGATGGGTAAATGGGAAAACATGGAAGGAATACAGGTGAAGGAATAAATGACTTGCTTTACTAATATCTCTTGTAATGCTATATCCGCTATGTATATTTATATGTCAAACGGAATATGAACAAAAAAACCAAAGTGATTTTTGTTATTGGAATTTCTCTTTTGATTTACGGCTACCTGTGTAGATTTTTGAATATTTATTTCTTTTGGGATAGCAAATCTCTTGGATAGATTGTAATATTCATCGGGTTAATATTTTATTTATTTGATTTAAATAAAATTCGAACAGCTAAAGGCCAAAAAACAATTTGGATTAAAATTGGAACCGGGTTTGCAATATTTGCTTTAGCGTTAAGTATTGCTATAATATTTACACTAAAAAAATCAGAACCATACAATGTCGCTATAGAATATTTGAAGACAGATCAGCTGATAAGAGAAGAAGTTGGTGAAGTACACAGTTTTGGACTAATTCCAACTGGTGCTGTCCCATCTGTTACTACTAATGGTGCAGAATCTGGTGTTGCCGATTTATCGCTTACAGTAGAAGGACGGTTAAAGAATAAAGATGTAGAAGTTCATCTAGAAAAAACTCCTGGAACAAGTTGAACGGTTACATCTGCCAGATAGTTTAAAAAAATAATTCTTATTGCGAGGCTGCAGAAAATTCACTGCTGTTCTTTATTTTCTTCCGATAGCTTTTAAAAAAGCTATCCCAGCGGAGTTTGAGTACTCCGAGAATTCCTTCCTTTACAATTCCCTTATTCATTTTCGAAGTTCCGTGTGTACGATCCTGGAAGATGATCGGCACCTCTACAATTTTAAACCCGAGCTTCCATGCAGCAAATTTCATTTCGATCTGGAATGCATACCCAATAAAAGCAATAGCATCTAGATTCATTGCTTCCAGCACCTCTTTTTTATAACAAACAAAACCAGCAGTAGGATCTTTTATTGGCATCCATGTTATCATTCTTGTATAAAGAGAGGCGCCTTTTGATAATGCGATCCTGTCCCAGGGCCAGTTGATAACACCACCCTCACTCACATATCGGGAGCCAACTGCGACATCAGCTCCATCTTTTTTGCAAGCATCATATAGACGAGTCAGATCTTTTGGGTTATGAGAAAAATCGGCATCGATCTCAAAAATAAAATTGTATCCTTTTGCCAGTGCCCATTTAAAGCCATGGATATAAGCGGTTCCCAAACCCAGCTTGCCGGTTCTTTCTTCTAAAAATAATTGACCACTATATTTTGGTTGAATATCCTTTACGATCTGGGCAGTGCCATCCGGCGAACCATCATCAATGACCAACACGTGAAAATCCTGTTGCACGCCGAAAACAGCAGCAAGAATATTGGCAATATTCTCCTGTTCATTGTAAGTAGGTATAATGACAAGTTTCTCCAAAAGCGTTGGCATCAGGGAAAACGAATTTACAATATTTGATTGTGCCCCAGATAAAAAATTAAAGTATGACTATTAATTCTTCTTTAGCAGGCTACGGGTTCTTATCTCGGTGAGTTTTTGTTTTGTGTATTGAGGAAAATCGCCTTTCATCATCCAGTCATAGTATTGCGGTTCGGTTCTCAATACATCAGCAACAGCTCTGCCCTTGTATTTACCAAAGTTGAATATCTCAACTCCGTTTTCCATTATAAAGCGCCGTGCAAAATCAACGATAGGCTCTTCACCAATCAATTTTAAAACAGAATCAATTGAAGTGCCCAAGTCGGGATAACGTGTCAACTGTGCAATCAATATTTCATGAGTAGCACTTGCATCTACTTCGGCGCTATGCGCCCCATCAAGATTTTTATTACAATAGAATTTATAGGCAGCGCTTAAAGTACGTTGTTCCATTTTATGAAAAATGTTCTGTACATCAAGCAATCTTCTTCCTTTCATGTCAAAGTCAACATCAGCACGCAAAAATTCTTCGACTAGCATGGGTATATCAAACCGATTACTATTATAGCCTGCAATATCACAGCCATCCAGCATTTGCTTCAATTCATGGGCGACTTCCTTAAATGCGGGTGCATCTTTTATCATTTCATCGGTAATGCCATGCACATCGCTTGATTGTTTTGGAATAGCCATCTGGGGATGTATAAGCTTGCGTTTGATACTGCGTTTGCCGTCAGGGAGTACCTTAATAATCGCAATTTCAATAATTCTGTCTGTCGCAAGATTGACCCCGGTCGTTTCTAAGTCAATAAAAGCCAGGGGTTTTGTAAGTTGGAGCATGTTTATTTTAGTTCGGGTTTTTCAGGGCGGTAAAGTTAAGAGATTGTTGGCTTCTAAACGCCTGATCTTAAAAAAACCGGCTTATCTTTACAAAATAAATAATACGTTTAGCCGTTAATGTAAAAATCCTTTTATGAAAAATAAATTACTCGCCGGTTTTGCACTCCTTATTATGGCAATTAGCGTTTGTTCGTGTGCCACATCCCGCAAATATGGCTGTCCAACTGTATCGGTAGAAACAAAAAAATTCAAGGTATAATCATTTCCCCCTATTTTTGCTTCACAATGATTAATCGTACACATAACCATCATCATATCTTACCAGACGGTAGGCCATGATGGTATTATGTTTTTCACATAAACTTTTTAAGGGCTTACATTAGTAGGCCCTTTTTCTTTTATAAACTTTATACAATGAACGAGAATTTAAAAATTGCAGTGCAGAAAAAAGGGAGACTTTATGATGGGTCAATGGCTTTACTGAAAGAATGCGGGATTGATGTAAGTAATGGTAATAACCAACTAAGAGTGCAAGCTGCTAATTTTCCTTTAGAAGTATTTTTTCTTCGAGATGATGACATTCCTGAGTACGTGCAGGATGCTGTTGCTGATATTGGTTTTGTCGGGGAAAACGTGATCGCTGAAAAAAATAAGCAGGTTACTTCTGTTGAAAAATTAGGTTTTGGAAAATGCCGGTTATCAATTGCAATTCCAAAAAGTGGAAACATAAAAACTACTGCTGATCTTAATGGAAAAAAAATTGCGACCAGTTATCCATTGATCCTTTCAAATTATCTCAAAGAAAAAAATATTAATGCCACTATCCAGGAGATTAGTGGTTCTGTTGAAATAGCTCCGAGAATTGGTTTGGCAGATGCTATTTGTGACCTGGTTAGTTCAGGAAGCACATTATTTAGTAATGAACTCACAGAATTGGAAACAGTTTTAAAGTCAGAAGCAGTGTTGATCAGTAATAAAAATTTATCTGCTGAAAAACAAAACATGCTTGATAAATTATTGTTCAGGATAAAAGCAGTAAAAAAGGCAAAGAATAATAAATACGTTTTGCTAAATGCGCCCAATGATAAACTGGATGTCATTATCAAAATATTGCCCGGTATGAAGAGCCCGACCATTTTACCACTGGCAGAATTAGGATGGAGTTCTGTACATTCAGTTATAAGTGAAAATGATTTTTGGAATGTGATCGAAAGCTTGAAAGCAAATGGTGCTCAAGGGATCTTGATCGTACCGATCGAGAAGATGATAATATAGAACCATGATTTTAAAGATTAAAAAGAATTAGGATGATAAATGTGATACGATATCCGGATAGAAAAGATTGGCAGGAGATAATTAAGCGACCTGTTTTTGAAAACGCTTCTCTGGAAAAAACGGTGAAAAAAATTTTGGAAAGAATAAAGGCTAAAGGAGATAAAGGCGTTCGCAAATACACAAAAGAATTTGATGGAGTAAAATTGAAAAAAATAGCAGTAAGCGAAAAAAAAATTAAAGCTTCCGAAAGCTTATTATCACAAGAATTAAAAAATGCAATCCAACAAGCTAAATCAAATATTGAGAAGTTTCATGGTTCGCAATTGGAAGAAATAAAAGTGATCGAAACAATGCCAGGTATAAACTGCTGGAGAAGATCGGTAGGTATTGAAAAAGTTGGTATTTATATTCCAGGAGGCTCCGCTCCGCTCTTTTCCACAGTTTTAATGTTAGCAATTCCCGCTACTATCGCTGGTTGTAAAGAGATCATTCTTTGTACACCTCCTTCAAAAGATGGTTCGATCAATCCCGCGATCTTATATGCAGCAAACCTTTGTGGTATTACAAAAATCTTTAAAGTTGGTGGTGTGCAAGCAATAGCGGCAATGGCCTATGGAACTAAAAGCATTCCAAAAGTTTTTAAAATTTTTGGACCCGGTAATCAATATGTAACTGCCGCAAAACAATTGATACAAAAGGAAGGAATAGCAATTGATATGCCTGCAGGTCCATCCGAAGTTTTAGTGATCGCTGATGAAACAGCAGTACCTGAATTTGTTGCAGCAGATCTTTTATCACAAGCAGAACATGGAGCAGATTCGCAAGCAATCCTATTAACTACAAGTGAAGAGGTTGCTGAAAAAGTACAACTATGTATAAAAGAACAATTGAAAGAATTGCCCAGAAGAGAAATTGCCAAAAAAGCACTGGCAAACAGTAAAATTGTTTTATTGAAAACGATTGATGAAGCAATTGATCTGTCAAATCTGTATGCGCCCGAGCATTTAATTCTTTCATGCAATAATGCAGAGGAATTAACCAAGGAACTTATTTCTGCGGGCTCAGTTTTTATTGGCAATTATTCACCTGAAAGTGTCGGTGATTATGCAAGTGGTACAAACCATACTTTACCAACTAATGGTTATGCCGCAATATATAGTGGCGTTTCAGTTGACAGTTTTGTAAAAAAGATAACTTTTCAGCAATTGATAAAAGAAGGATTAGAGAATATTGGAAACACTGTAATGGAAATGGCAGCTGCTGAAAGATTAGATGCACATAAAAACGCCGTAGCAATAAGATTAAAGAAATAATTATGGAATTCAATTTAGATAGTTTGGTCAGGGATAATATTAAAAAAATGACTGCATACTCCTCAGCAAGACATGAGTTTACAGGTAATGCTTCTATATATCTTGACGCTAACGAAAATTCATTTGGTTCGCCTTTACCTGACAATTTTAATCGTTATCCTGATCCGTCGCAAATGGAAGTAAAAGAAAAATTAAGTAAGATCAAGGGAGTTCCATCACAAAATATTTTTTTAGGCAATGGAAGTGATGAGGCAATTGATCTTTTATATCGGATCTTCTGTGAACCTGGTCGCGATAATGCGACTCTCTTCCCTCCTACCTACGGCATGTATGAAGTATGTGCAGAAATGAATGATGTGAAAGTAAAAAAAGTGAACCTAACAAAGGAATATCAATTAGATATTGAAGCAATTGAACAGGCTATTGATCCATTTACAAAACTTATTTTTATTTGCTCACCTAATAATCCGACCGGTAATAGCATTCATCATGCTGATGTAGAAATCATCCTCAATAATTTTGATGGTATTGTTGTAATTGATGAAGCTTATATCAATTATTCCAAACAAAGATCTTTTATTGCGGAGTTAACAGAATACCCAAACCTGGTGGTTATGCAAACATTAAGCAAAGCATGGGGATTAGCAGGATTAAGATTAGGAATGGCATTTGCATCACAACCGCTCATTGAATTAATGAATAAAGTAAAATATCCTTATAATATAAATACGGCTACTCAATTATTAGTATTGGAAGCATTAGATAATATTAATTGGGTAAATGAGCATATTGCTACCACTGTAGTTGAAAGAGAAAGATTAAAAGACGAGTTATTAAATCTTTCTTTTACTGAAGATGTTTATCCGTCCGATGCAAATTTCTTATTGGCAAAAATGAAGGACGCAAGAACCATCTATAATCAATTGTGTGAAAAAGGAATTATTGTTCGTGACAGAAGTAAGATAGTGTTATGTGAAGACAGTTTACGAATTACAATTGGCACAGAAGATGAAAATAAAAAGTTGATCGAAGTTTTAAATAGTTTATAATATGGCAAAAAAAGTTTTGTTTATTGACAGAGATGGAACTATCATCAAAGAAGCACCACCCACTTACCAGATAGATTCATTTGACAAGCTTGAATTTTATCCAGGTATGTTTACATGGCTTCCAAGAATTGCTAAAGAATTCGATTACGAACTGGTAATGCCCACAAACCAGGATGGCTTAGGGACGTCTTTATTTCCTGAAGAAACATTTTTGCCTGTGCACAATTTTATTTTAAAAAATTTGAGTAACGAAGGAATAGACTTTAGTGAAGTATTGATCGATAGAACTTTTGCAAAAGACAATGAACCGACTCGTAAGCCTGGCATTGGCATGCTCACAAAATATTTAAATAATTCAGAATACGATTTAGCAAATTCGTTTGTGATCGGAGATAGAATTACCGATGTACAACTTGCAAAAAATCTTGGTTGCAAAGCTATCTGGATTAATAATGATCCAACTCTTGGTGGTGCAGAAATAAGTGATACGTTGAAAACTCTTCACTCAACGATCATTCTTGAAACAACCGACTGGAAGGAGATATATGAGTTTTTGAAACTTGGTAATCGGCTAGTACAACATGAACGTAATACCAATGAAACAAAGATCAGTATTAAATTAAACCTCGATGGCAGTGGCAAAACTGCGATCAACACAGGTTTAAGTTTTTTTGACCACATGCTTGATCAATTGGGAAAACATAGTGGCGCTGATCTTAAGATCACAGTGAAAGGTGACCTGCATATTGACGAACATCATACCATTGAAGACACTGCCATTGCATTAGGCGAGGCATTTGCAAAAGCGTTGGGTAATAAAGCAGGAATCAACAGGTATGGATTTCTGCTACCAATGGATGATAGTCTTGCACAAGTTGCCATTGACTTTGGCGGAAGAAGCTGGCTGGTTTGGGATGCGAAATTCTCGCGGGAAAAAATTGGTGATATGCCTACCGAAATGTTTTATCATTTCTTTAAATCATTTAGTGATGCAGCAAAATGCAACTTGAATATAAAAGTAGAAGGAGATAATGAGCATCATAAGATCGAATCTATTTTTAAAGCTCTTGCCAAATCAATTAAAATGGCCGTTAACAGAGATGTGGAAAACATGCAATTACCCACAACAAAAGGAATACTTTGAAAATTGCGATCATAAAATATAATGCAGGGAATATCCGGTCAGTGTTGTATGCACTGGAAAGAATTGGTCATACTGCTGTAGTTACTGATAACGCTGATGAAATTAGTAACGCCAGTAAAGTTATCTTCCCCGGTGTTGGTGAAGCAAGCACAGCAATGAATTATTTAAAAGAAAGAAATTTAGATAAGCTCATTTGCTCATTGACTCAACCGGTATTGGGCATTTGTCTTGGCATGCAGTTAATGTGTAAATACTCTGAAGAGAATGATACCGATTGTTTGGGAATATTTGAAGAGACCGTGAAAAAATTCCAAAATCAAAATTCAAAATTCAAAATCCCACAGATTGGATGGAATTCTATTTATGATTTGAAAACCGAGCTATTCAAAAATGTAACCGACAAAAGTTATTGCTATTTCGTTCACGGATATTATGCTGCAAAAGGAGAACATACAATGGCAACAACAGACTATGTACAACCTTATAGCAGCGCTTTGAGAAAAAATAATTTTTATGGTGTACAGTTTCACCCCGAAAAAAGTGCAACAACCGGTGAGCAGATCTTAAAAAATTTTATTGAATTATAGCATGGAAATAATACCGGCAATAGATATTATCGAAGGAAAATGTGTTCGTCTTAC
>DASYQG010000157.1:0-5219 GCA_036005825.1 Chitinophagaceae bacterium
TTTACATCCTTTTCCGATTTGCTGCCGCCAAATAGTTTCGAAAAAAAACTCATAAAATTCTTTGATTAGGTTCTATATCTAAATCCCCATAAACGAGGCCTAGACTGCTGTCAAATAAAGTGCTACAATAACTTATGAGCCAAATTGACAGAGCTTGTCCCGATTTCCATCGGGGTGGCAAAGATAAGGCTTCTGTACATGAGTTAGTGACCAGCATTCGGGAAACCAACTGCAGAAAACATGCATAAAATTCATGCGCCGAACACCCTTAGTTATTTTTTACTCCTTATAAATTCTTTAACTAACATTCACCAATCCCGAGTGTGTAAAGCTCTGGGCTTGCTTGCCTGTTATCCTGTTTGACCTTCGAAGAATAATACAACTCGGGTATTTATAACAAGTCATCGTTTTTTACTTTTAGTAATGTTATTTTGTAAACCAACAATTAAATCAAAATGAAAAAGATAACCACCCCTCTTTTCTTTGTAATTCTATCAACAATTTTATTTGCGCAGAATGTAAAGAAAATTGAAAATCTCAAAGACGGATGGGATGTTTCTGTTAACTACACCGGCGAAATAAAAGATGGCAAACCAAATGGAATGGGTGTTGCCACGTACAAGACGGGCAACGCAATAAGATACGTTGGAAGGTTTGTGAATGGAATGTATGATGGTAAAGGAACTATGTTTTTCAAAGACGGTGAATTGCTTAGTGGTGACTGGAGGACTGGAAAACTGAATGGCAAAGGATCATTTCTTAGCGAAAGCGGCGTATTATATATTGGCGATTTTGTCAATGGAATAAAAGAGGGTAAAGGGATTTTGTTTTTTAAGGATAACGGGATGATCATGGGAAGCTTTTCCAGTGATAAACTGAATGGTCGCGGTTTTCAAATATTTGCAGACGGATCTATCCTAAGCGATGTCAGCTATACAGATGATAAAAGAAACGGGACGGGCTACCAATATGAAATAAAGACCAAGCAACTTTATGAAGGCGAGTGGCGAGATGATAAATGGGTGCAGTCCGGTCCGGCTTCCTTTACCAGTTTCTTAAAATCTCCATCATTAATTGCAGAAGCCACAGCCGATCATATTTCGGCAGAACTTGCAATCAAGAACAACATTCCTATTGACTCAGTTTATTATTTCGATCTTAAAAAGCATGAACGTTATTTTTTTTATTATAGTAGCGGGCAATTGAGAAGTGGTGTGGTTATCGGAGACAGCACCCGTTTTTGGGGACATATAAATGAAAAAGGTGCCTCAGGATATTGTTATGGCTTTGAATATAATAAATCTTATTCCGAAGGAAATTATATGAATGATCTTTTGAACGGGCTACATATACTGCACGTTGACCTTTCGAAGCAAACTGCATATTACGGAGGGGCAGTAAATGGTGAATTTACCGGCAAAGCATATTTTTTTAATAACCAGGGTACAATGTTCGTTGGCGATTATGTAAAAGGAAGAATTAACGGGAATGGTTACAAATTTGAAGCAAACGGACGATTAACAGTGGGAATTTGGGAAAACGGCGTTGTAAAAAAACTTACATCGATAACTACCCCATCGGGAGAAGTCATTTCAGGAACCCCAAAAAATTTTGCTGAAGGATTAAATACGGCGATCAAATCTTATCCGGATGTATTCGATAATATCTATGGAGATGTTGTGCTGGAAGATGATATATTAACCGAAATGGAAGAGATCGATAAAGATGATGTACTGACATTCACCTATAGCCTGGTTAATATACCCGGAAGCCTGGGTAAAAATCTGATAGCTGAAGATTTTGATGAGAACACTTTCTATTATTCAAAATTTTTGCGAACAAAAGATGCTGCAAAAGCAAAAGCAAAATACAATGAACTGGCAACTCAATTACAATCAGCAGTTATTTCAAATTCTTTTTTCACCGGTAAACAAAAGCTGACAGGAAAAGTTATTCCACCGGACACGTCCAAGGATAAAACAGAATCAGAGTTTACAATTTCCCGAAACAGCAGTGACTTTGAAGATTTCAAAGTATGGCTCAGGTTGAGAAAAGTCGACGATGAATTTATTGTAGAAATTTTGCTGGGTGAAAAAGCGGAAGACTTCTAAATTTAATTCCCTGGTTTACCATTTCCTTAGGGAACTTTGCGGGTATAATAAGTATTAACAGTAAATCATTTTATGAATCGCACAAACTTCATAACATCGATCTTAGTCTCAATCTCAATTTTTTCTCTTTTATCCTGCACCAGCAATGAGATCGGGAACAGTAAAGATGTAAACCCCGATGCAGTATTTTTTGATTATGAAGTATGGGCAGAAGAAGGTAAAGAAGATGTGACAGTCAACCTGCAATACCGCATGGGTGGCAAGAACGGAACCACACTTGTATTAGATGAACCCAGCAAAGTGCTGCTTGATGGAGAACAATTAAAGGCCGACAGTGCCAAAGTCACCGGTGCTTATTATGAAGTACAAAGACCACTTGCTTCATTTGCAGGTAAGCATTCGATCAATTTTACTGACTTGAATAAAAAAGAATACAATGAGGAGTTTGAATTCAGACCTTTTTCTCTTGAACCTGATGTCCCTGCAACCTTGAACCGGGGCGATCTTGTTTTCAACTTCAAAGGACTTGAGCCTGTTGATTACCTGACTGTGGTATTGACCGACACTTCATTTATAAGTGCTGATATTAATGATGTCGACACTATAAGAAACGGCCGGCTTGTTATTAAGGCAGACCGGCTATCTGCTCTTATAAATGGTCCTATTCATCTTCAATTTTACAGGGAGCAGACTTTGCCGCTGAAAAAGCCTACTAAAGAAGGAGGGAGGTTTATGATAACCTACGGATTAAAAAGAGATTTTGAATTAAAGGATGCGGTGAAATTATAAAGTGTTGAAATGAAAACGGTAGGTGCTCAATTAAGCTTTTGAATAAAAATTTTTTAAGGCGAACAATTCTTTGATCAAACTTGCTATTGCAAGTGCTGTAAGTATAAATTTAGGAGCCCTGTCACCATCGCCTCCCCAAGCCCACCATACTAAAACCAATAAAAGAACTGAAGAAGCAATTCTTATATAATTTATGGCTGGCTTTGGAACTTTTTTTAATAAAAAATATCCGCCAAAGATGATTACAGCAACAACGGTAAATAGAATCAGTTCATTCATATCCTGTGGCATTTAATGTCTTAAAGTTACTAAAAAAACGATTTTATATCTTCTAAAAATCTTCTGGTTTTTTACCCTCAAGCCCGTACTTTTGCGGCCGAATTTGCCCCCATCCCCTAAGGGGAGTTGAGAAGCACTCTGATGAGGAAGAATAGAATTAATGAAAATCCCGATATTCATCGGGATGCTGCAAAAAATGCCGAAGTATTTGATGCAGCACAAGAGTGCGACGCAAGGGGCGGTGAATAAAGATTCCAGAGCTCGTAACATAACTATAAGCTTCAAACTATAAACGATAAACTCATTTCATGGCTGGTCAATTAAAAGAAGTTCGTAACCGCATCAAGTCTGTACAAAGTACGCAGCAAATTACCAAGGCAATGAAAATGGTGAGTGCCGCTAAATTGCGTCGTGCACAGGATGCAATTATTCAGATGCGTCCTTATGCAAGCAAGATGCAGGAAATGCTCAGCAATATTGTGAGTAATGCAGGCGGCGGAGCGGGAATGACACTTGCCGGAGAAAGGCCAGTTGAAAAAGTATTGCTGATCGTTATCACCAGCGACCGCGGACTTTGTGGCGCCTTCAATGCCAACCTTATTAAACTTGCAAAAGCAACCATCAACGAAAGATATCCTGAGCAATTTAAAAAAGGGAATGTTATTATCTGGACTATTGGCAAAAAGGGATATGAGCATTTTTTAAAAGCCCGTTACAATGTAACAGAGAAGTATAAAGATATTTTTCTTCACCTGAATTTTGAAAGTGTACAAAAAGCTGCACAGGATGCTATGAAAAGCTTTGAGATCGGTGAATTTGATGTAGTGGAAGTTATTTATAGCCAGTTTAAGAATGCCGCTACACAAAAGTTTGAGGTGGAAAGGTTTTTACCCATTCCTAAAGTAGTAGCGAAAGCCGGCGCAACAAAAGCTGATTTTATTTATGATCCTTCAAAAGAGGAATTGATCGCCGAGTTGCTTCCAAAGATTCTCAATACACAATTATATAAAGCAGTTCTTGATTCCAATGCATCTGAACACGGCGCAAGGATGACCGCGATGGATAAAGCCAGCGACAATGCACAGGAAATGTTGCGAGGATTGAAAATTTCTTACAATCGTGCAAGACAAGCTGCGATCACTACTGAACTTACAGAGATCGTAAGTGGTGCGGCGGCATTGCAGGGATAAGAAACCCTTGTCACCCTAAAAGGGAGACTTAGATTGGACATTCTTTAATTTTTTGTGTCTCGCTTAACAGTATGTTGATAATTGTGTTACCAGCTTTTGATTCCCTGATTGTATTTTCGTTGCGACGCTCCGTTCAACTATTAGTTCTCTAATCAACAATTTATAAATGGAAATTAATAATCTTATACC
This sequence comes from Chitinophagaceae bacterium, assembly GCA_036005825.1. GTDB lineage: Bacteria > Bacteroidota > Bacteroidia > Chitinophagales > Chitinophagaceae > VBAS01. Next base: position 4,559 of record DASYQG010000157.1, read on the forward strand.
CCACATCGAAGCACTCATATTTGCAAGCGATAAGCCATTGACGACAATGGAAATCGTTGATCTAGCTAATAATGCTTTTTCTTTTATGGAAGAAAAAGTTTCGCTTGACCAGGTAGAAACATCTTTGGAAGGGATCGTTGAAAAGTATAAGGCAGAGTTTTATCCATTCGAAGTGATACAGAGTGGCGGAGGCTGGCAATTCCTTACTAAAAAAGAATATCACAAAACCATTGCTCAACTAAACGGCGATAAGTTTTTGAAAAAACTTTCTGCTGCAGCCATGGAAACCCTTTCAATCATTGCTTATAAACAGCCGGTCACCAAAGGACAGGTGGAAGCGATAAGAGGAGTGAGTGCGGATTATGCAATTCAAAAATTATTGGAGAAAGAATTGATCGTTATCAGCGGCCGAAATGAAACAATGCCGGGACACCCGCTGGTTTATGCTACTTCAAAAAGTTTTATGGATTATTTTGGTATTAACTCCCCTGATGATCTGCCCAGGATCAAGGAAGTGTTAGCCGAACAAATGATCGAACCCACTATTGTCAATGAATCAGATTTTCTTTCTGAGACTGCAAATACAGAAACTGAAGCTACTCCTCCGCCTTCAGAAGAACCTACTAATCTTGCTGTAACTGAAAGCGGTGAGTTAATTGAG
>DASYQG010000158.1:0-2139 GCA_036005825.1 Chitinophagaceae bacterium
TCAAAAGTGAAAACTAAGATTATTATTGAAGTGTTTATGTTTTTAACTTTTGATTTTTGACTTTAAACTTTTATCATGTCACGTCCTGTATCATATAATGTAAATGAAAAAAAGCTGGAAACAGATATATCTGTTGCCGGCATGCCCGAAGGTCACCAGGGCGAAGGATTTTTTGCTACATCTTTTAATAAGGTAGTGGGATTAGCAAGAAAAAATTCTATTTGGCCTTTGCCATTTGCTACGTCATGTTGTGGTATTGAATTTATGGCAACAATGGGTTCGCATTATGACCTGGCAAGATTTGGTAGTGAGAGAGTAGGGTTTTCGCCAAGACAATGTGATCTTTTAATGGTGATGGGAACCATCGCAAAAAAAATGGGACCTGTCGTAAAGCAGGTTTATTTGCAAATGGCAGAACCACGGTGGGTGATAGCTGTTGGAGCATGTGCTTCTTCAGGTGGGATTTTTGATACTTATTCTGTATTGCAAGGCATTGACCAGGTAGTGCCGGTAGATGTGTATGTGCCAGGCTGTCCTCCAAGACCTGAAGCAATAATTGATGGAGTAATGAGGATACAGGACCTGATCGGTAAAGAAAGTTTGAGAAGAAGAAATGGTGACAGGTATAAGAACTTGTTGGAAAGTTACGGAATACAGTAAGAAATTAAAAAGTCAAAAATAAAATGCACTTTTTATTTTTGACTTTTAACTTTTGACTTATGTCATTAACAAACGATAGAATAAAACAAAGAGTGATTGAAAAATTCGGAGAACAGGTTTCTGCGTTTTCTGAACCATATGGCATGTTAACTTTTGAAGCGCCAAAAGAATTGAATCTGAAGGTGCTTAATTTTATATATGATGATGAAGAGTTGAAGTTTAGGTTCCTTACTGATCTGCAGGCAGTGCATTACCCGGATGGTAAAGGAAGAGAACTTGCAGTTGTTTATCATTTGCATAATCTCGTTGATAATGTTCGCATTCGTTTCAAAGTGTTTACCGACATAAATACACCAGACATTTATACGGCAACCGGGTTATTTTCCGGTGCTAATTGGATGGAAAGAGAAACTTATGATTTTTTTGGAGTGAATTTCGTGGGCCATCCAAACCTGAAACGGATCTTGAATGTTGATGAAATGGATTATTTCCCGATGAGAAAAGAATATCCGTTAGAAGATCAGACAAGAATTGACAAAGATGATGAGATGTTTGGAAGAGGGTAACGTACTAATTAAAGAATAGCTGAATAGAATTGTTACAGTACAAGAGTACGAATCTTCCACTGGAAGATTCGAAGGCAACGAAGATGATAAGAGTCATAAAGCTGGGGGAATAAAAACTAATATCTTGTCGACGAAAGGTTCAAATAAATCGTAACGTATTAAAAGTCCGCCTTTGGCGGAATTTGGGTATGACAGAACATGAACACATAAGATTACCGGAAGGCTCGATTGAAAAAACCACCACTACACTTAACCTTGGGCCCACGCATCCTGCTACACATGGTGTGTTTCAAAATATTTTGGAATTGGATGGTGAACGTATTGTTTCGGCAGAGCAAACTGTTGGATATATTCATCGTGCATTTGAAAAACTAGCGGAACGCAGACCGCTATACCAGGTCACTCCATTGACCGACCGTTTGAATTATTGTTCCTCACCGATCAATAATATGGGTTGGCATATTACCTGCGAAACATTATTGGGAATAAAAATCCCAAAGCGGGTTGATTATCTCCGTGTGATCATTATGGAGCTGGCAAGAATTTCTGATCATTTGATCTGTAATTCAATTGTGGGTGTTGATACCGGTGCATACACAGGTTTTTTATATGTGATGCAATACCGTGAGTTGATCTATGAGATATATGAAGAGATCTGCGGATCACGATTGACCACAAACATTGGACGCATTGGTGGCTTTGAAAGAAATTTCAATGCTATCGCTTTTCAAAAATTAGATAAGTTTCTTGCTGAATATCCTGCTGTGTTGAAAGAATTCATCAACTTGTTTGAAAGGAATAGAATTTTTATGGAGCGTACGCAAGGAACCGGCGCTATCAGTGCGGACAGAGCATTGAATTATAGTTTTACAGGTCCTAACCTTCGTGCTGCCGGTGTTGATTATGATGTAAG
>DASYQG010000159.1:0-16192 GCA_036005825.1 Chitinophagaceae bacterium
CCGGGACAACTTTGAGAGAATGATGAAAAAATAATAAATACGCAAATGATAGAAGAGTAAAGGCGCTTCATAAAAAAGGATTTTTATTGTTTTATAAACTGGTTCGTAAAAGATAAAGTTAAACCATTGTTTTATTTTTTGATAAAAAAATCAGTGATTGAAATCAATATAAATTGAAAACAAATTCAAACACTCGATAGCATTATCAGATCTTTACTGAATTGACCAACCGTTCTTGCTAAAAAATGAGTTATCGTTTATTATGTATTTTTACAGCAATTGATCAAATATGAATCCAACAAACAAACCAATTATCGGTATTACATGTGGCGATTTGAATGGAATAGGAACGGAATTAATAATCAAAGTATTTTCAGACAACCGTATCCTTGAACTGTGCACGCCGGTGATATTTGCATCAAATAAGGTTATTAATTTTTATCGCAAGACGTTGCCGGAGTTTAATTTTAATTGGCAGAATATAAAAGACCTCTCCCGTTTGAATGCAAAACAAATGAACATCTATAATTGTTGGGAAGAAGATGTGGTCATTACTCCCGGGCAATTAACTGAAAGTGGTGGAAAATATGCTGTAAAATCATTGATGGCTGCCGTACTTGCCTTAAAACAAAATGCAATAGATGGTCTTGTTACAGCTCCTATTCATAAAAAAAATGTTCAGTCAGCAGAATTTAATTACACGGGTCATACACCATTTTTAAAAAATTATTTCGGCGCAAGCGATGTGGTGATGATATTATTTGCAAACCAATTCCGGGTTGCATTACTTACTGAACATATACCCGTTAATGAAGTAGCAGCAAACATTTCTAAAGAAACGATCGTAAGAAAGCTAAATATTTTGAATGAAAGTCTTCAAAAAGATTTTGGAATTGACAGACCAAAAATTGCGGTTTTAGGTTTAAATCCACATGCCGGTGACGAAGGTTTAATTGGAAAAGAGGAAGAAACAATTATCAAACCTGCTATCAAAGAAGTAAAACAAAACAACCTGATTGTAACAGGTCCTTTCAGCGCCGATAGTTTTTTTGCAAGACAACACCACAATCGTTTTGATGCCGTACTTGCAATGTATCATGACCAGGGGCTTGTACCTTTTAAAACACTTGCATCAGGCGAAGGTGTCAATTATACAGCAGGTCTTCCTGTTGTAAGAACATCACCCGATCATGGAACTGCATTTGATATTGCCGGTAAAGGAAAAGCAGATGAATCATCTTTCCACACTGCAATTTTTGAATGCATTGATATTATTAATAACAGGAAGCAATTTGAAGACAACCATAAAAATCCTTTAAAAAAGATCACTTCGGTAATTCTCGCCAACCAGGAAGATGAAAGAATTGAAGAAAATTAATTAGTAAGAACTAAGATTAACACATTCAATAATACTCATGCTTTTATTGAAAAAGATACAGTTGTAATATTTTTTTATTTATAAGTTTAGACGAGTTACAAACTTCTTTTGCAATATTTTTCTTTTTATATCTCCTTTATTAATTACACGTTTATACATTTATCCCAAGTATTTTTTCTATTTCCTGTTTAAGTAATTTTAGAAAAAAGTAGAATTACTACTTATAAAAAAACCTTATCCTTACTAAGAAAAATTTCTCATAAAAGTTATGAGATTTACGAAGTAGAATATATTTTTATACCCGTAACATTAATCCCGTACCCGAGTTAGTCCCATCAATAAACTTTCTCGGTTAAGTATCAAAAGAAGAATTTTTTAAGGTCACTGAAACACTATAGGAATGTTAGAGCATTGGCTTCAACTTCCCGGAAAAAATAAACTGTTCAATAGCTTAATAAACCTTTATTAAAATTAATCCCCCTAAAAAAGAAAACAATGAAACATTTCTTCAAATTAACATGTGTAGCTGCGATTCTTATGGCAGGTATCATTACCCTTGCTTCATTCAACAAAACGAAGAAAATGGCTTCAAGTGCTGATTCCGGTAACATTCAGCTTGTAAGCAAAGTATCTGAAAAAAGTAACCATCAATAAGCATAGTTTCTTACTCCTAGTCAGGCAGCGGCTTGAAAGATAGATGATAATAGCATAAATAAATAAACTCCTTTACAAGAAACCTAAATAGTCTAAACCAAAAATCATCCTTGTAGTATGATTTTTGGTTTCTATTAAAATTGTTTTTTAATCATCATTTGACTGGCAATTTGTTTTGCACTTTGTTTGTCCCAAAGCGATTAAGATTATAACTTGCCGTTAGCATAAAGAATCGTGGCACTACGTTAGACCGTATATCTTCAAAATAGTTTTCGCCAATTACCCTGTTGATCCCGTCATTTTGTTTCAGGATATCATAGATCGTGAATTTGATCTCAACAGTATTTTTTTGAAAAAATTTCTTTGCAAAAGACACATTCCATAAGAAAACATCCTGGTTATAGCCGGCGCTGCGACCTGAGCTGATATAATAATCAACATCAGTGAAAACAAAAAAACGGTTTTTGAACCGGTAAGTAAGATCAGCAGAATAAGCCTGGTTGAAATAATTTGTATTCGAGCCTTCTTCTACCTGGTAGGCCGCGACATTATACACGATAGCACTGCTAACAGAAAGATCAAATTTATCTTTTGCATAATTAAGACCAACGGATTGGTTGACCTGGAAAAGTGTAGTATAATTCTTTTGCTTGTATAACAGGTTTGCATCACGGCTCAGGTACATCATATTGGTAATGTTCACATTCATGCCATCTATTTTTTTAACCGGGAAATTCAAGGAAGCGGTTCCCGAGCTACTAAACGAGCCATTCATATTTTCAGGTTTGTAAATAATTGTGATTGCGTTCAACGAATCAATGCCATTAACAATTTTATTTCCTGTATAGTTAATACTAATACCTGCAGAAAAAAATCGCTGAGATGCTAAGGCAAATGAATTATAATTAACATTAATATTATTTACAAACTCCTGTTTGAGCGATGGGTTTCCCGTTTTTATCACCAACGGGTCACTAACATCAGGAACATCCTGCAATTGAGTTACACTCGGAGCATTTGTTCTTCCCCTATAATAAACTTTTATATTCTTTGAACGAGTGATGGCATAATTGATACTAGCAGTTGGGAAAAGATTGGTAAACCGTTGATGTACAGTTGTGTCCTTTCCAGTTGAAGATGTTATGCTCCTGTTTTCTAAATTACTTACCTGGTAACCAAGTCCAATTTGATAATTTATTTTTTCTAATTGATGCTTGAAATTAAATCCTGTCCTGTTTGAAGTATTTGAGTAATCAAAATAATTGGTTAACTGTGAGATCAATATATCATATTTACCAGAGCCCGAGTTGAAATCATACGTTTTTTTATCAGAAATATTATTAGTTCCTGAATAGGCATAGTTTATTTCAAAAAGTTTATTACTACCAATAGGTTCTGTGTAAGAAGCGCTGATCGTGTTACCTCCGGATTTGTTTTCCTGTAATGCCTGTTGATTCAGATTAAAAAAAGAATCGATAGAACCATCGCTGTGGTAAGCAGTGATTGGAGAAATGTTATACCCGTCTAATTCATTATTTCCCTTGCTATTTCTCCAACCCAACGTAAATGTTCTGCCTGCTCTTTTAAATTTTCTCCTATAAAGTAATTCTCCTGAATAATTTATTCCTTCCCTGTCATCATGTTTATTTGTTCTTACTTCGGTAGCCATGTATTTACTGGTACCATCAGAAAATGTAACACTTGTATCAATTGTCAATCCTTTATATTGTTGTTTACCAAAATTTATTGTGTATAATACGGAGTTAACTGAATCAATAGCATATTCCCATCGTGCATTCACACGGTGTGTTTTGTTTCCACTATGAATATTGCTGTAAGTAGTTGTTTCGGATGCAGAGTCACCAGGAAAGGTGTTTCTTCTGAATTTATTTTGCTCTAGAATATTTGAATTATCCGTATAGAAATAACTACCTCTGAAATCCACTTTAGGTCCCCATGAATCATTAAAATTTATTCCTAGAGAGAGTGGTCTGCTTATTCCACCCGACGAGCTGCCTGACGCATTTATCATACCTGGACCGGTGGCCCCACCACCATTTGAAAATTGAGAAGAGCCACCCTGAGATGAATAATCAGTAAACGTATAGTTTAATTTATTTGTATTGTTTGCTGACCCTACTAACGATATTCGCTGATTTCCTCTAAAATGATTGAGTGAAAAGTTTCCTTCATAACGTGACTCGCTTCCGGCTCCTACAGTCGCTCTTCCAAAATCACCCTTTCTTTTATCTTTCTTTAATTTAATGTTGATAGATTTTGTTCGACTGCCATCATTAATTTTTGTAAACCTTGCCTGCTCACTCATATCGTCAAATACCTGTATCTGATCTACCATATCAGCGGTCAGATTCTTGGTGGCAACTTTGGGGTCATTTCCAAAAAATTCTTTTCCATCGACGTATACTTTTTGTACCTGCTCGCCCATTGCTTTTATCGTTCCGTCTTTTTGTACTTGTACTCCCGGTATTTTTTTTAAAACATCTTCTACTGTAGCCTCAGGCTTGGAGTTAAATGCCTTTGCCCTGAAAGAAATGGTGTCTCCATTGATCCTTACAGGACTGGCATCAGTAACCACTACACCTGTAAGCGTTTTGTATTCCGGCATCAATACAACCAGGCCAATATCTGAGATTCTTTTCTTTAAGGAAATGAAAAAAGAACATCGGTAAGTTTCGTAACCTGTAAACGAAATGAAAAGATGATAGTCGCCCGCCTCCAGGTTCTTGATTTCAAAAGACCCCTTTGCATCAGACAGTGCATAGTTTACAAATGACGAATCCTTTTTTTGTAACAGGGAAATTGTTGCATTGTTTAATGCTTGACCGGTCGAATCAGTTAATTTTCCTTTTACGGTACCAGTTTGTGCCGGCATGCATAATGGAAATATTCCAATAAGAATTAACAGGGCCAGGTTTTTCATGAATCGGATTTATCACTACAAGATAATTCCTGTATTGACTTTTTTAAAAGCATTAATTGCAGGAAAATAACGATATAAAAACGAAACTAGAAGGCTTTTATTGGAGAAATGACCCTATGAAACAGCGATCAAGATCATTTATTACAAAAAAGAAAAAGTACTTAGAAAGAATACCAGAGCATTCATCCTTTATTTAAAAATCGCGTCATCAACTCCCTTATTTATTAAGTATTCGGAGTAGATGATCTCCACTTTTCCTTTTTTATTTTTCAAATTATCATCTGGCTTTTTTTCAGCGCCATCATCATAATCAAACGTAACACCTTTAGGCAGCTTATAATCTTTAGTATTAAAGGAAAAAATGACCTTATCAGGCAAGCCATATAAAATGTATTTGCCATAGCTCATTTCTAATTCATAAGTACCGTTATCTCTTGTTGTGTTTTTAGCCCTTTTAATCAACTCTGCTTTTTCATCGATATACAGCGTAGATAAAACAATCTCTGAGTTTTCATCAGACGGCAGTAGTTTAAGAATTCTTAACCCTGTAGCTGATTCAATGCCGGCATCAACTATTTCATAGTTACCGGACCCGGAAAGAAATTTAGCAAGATTAATATTAACCGATCCCTTTGGAATAAATGAGATACCGTTCTCATTCACAATTTTCATTTTATCAGGCTTTTTATAATAAACTTTCACCGAAGCGATCGGCGCTTTTATAAAAACAACGTTTGTTTTCAACTTTCCTTTCGCGATGTAATCATTCACTTTTTCCAATTTTGCCTTTATTTTATTTACCAGCTCTTGTGGCGTCTGCGCAGAAAGTTGATTGAATAAAGCCCAGGAAAAAATTATCGTGAATGCTTTTTTCATTTCAGCTCAAAATATTTTTTCTATTAAAATACCAAAAGGAAATTCCTAAAAAAACAGCTGTGTATCCAATGAGTATTGCAGCACTTTTTAAGATGGCGGAAAGATTTTCTATAGAGCCTTTTTCCGTTACTCCATCAACTGCTTTTACATAAAAGAATCCTTTCCACCCCAGCATGTGTGTTGTAAACAGGTAAGGCTTTATCGTTTCGTCATAAAAAGGTATCTGCATTTGGGTAAGTATGGTGAAAACAATAATAACACAAACCGTTGCTACAATTGGTCCAATGGAATTGTCTGAAAAAACTGACAGCATAAATGCCAATGATGCTACGCAGATAAGACCTACGGCTGCAAAACAAAATGCCAATGCATAGCGCCATAAAACATCGTCAGATTCCATTACATTAAATTGGAGTTCCCTTGGCACACCAAGCCAATTTACACCAAATAAAAGTATACTTAGAAACAACGCAAGCACAGCTACCCAAATCAATAAAATCATCGTATAAAAGACGGATGCGGTAAATTTTACGATCAGTAATTGGATCCTGCTAACAGGTTTTGATACAAGGAGCCTAAGCGTTCCCATATTTGCTTCACCAGCTATTGCATCGCCGGAAACCAAGGCAACGAGAATGGGTACATGAATGAGTAAAAGATTTAAGATAACAAAACAAACAAGATAACCATTCAAAATGTTTTTTGTTGGTATTTCTTCGAAGCTATCTCCCATTCCGCTCATCATCAACCCAACATATTCTTTACCGCCAAATTTTAATGCTATCTGGATCAGTATAATGATCAATGCAATAACAGCAAAAGCGATATAGGTTCTTGGTCTTTTGAAAATCTTAAATATTTCTATTTTCAGCAATGGTATCATATCAATGAGATGTAAGAGATAAAAAGTAATCTTCCAATGAATTCTTTTTATGAATAGAAAAAATATCCTGTTTCATTTCTGCCATTTGCCGGATAAATACCGGCACTTCTTCTCTTTTCATTTGCATGATGATCTTTTTTCCGTTTGCAGAGACAATTTTATTGGCCCAGTATGTTTGTTTTAATAAAAGTTCAAGCTCATTTGCAGATCCTGTTTCAAATTCAATTCTCGATTGGTCAGGATTCAATAATTCATTCATATTTCCCTCTGCAATTTTTTTTCCTCTATGAATGATCAGCAATGAATCTGCCATTTGCTCCATTTCACTTAGCAGGTGAGAAGAAATAAATACCGTTTTACCTTGATCCTTACTCAAATGATGTATAAGCTGTCGAATATCTGCTATACCCTGAGGATCCAATCCATTCATGGGCTCATCTAAAATGATAAGATCCGGATCATGAACCAACGCCACTGCTATACCCAATCTTTGTTTCATGCCCTGCGAATATGTTTTTATTTTACTATCGGCTCTTTCTGCAAGCCCTACTTTTTCCAGTTTATCCAATAATTGCTTACGCTTAAGTTTTAAGCCGCTCATCTTAGCGAACAAATTCAAATTTTCTATAGCTGTAAGATATTTATAGAGATCAGGCTTTTCTATTATAGCACCTATACGTTGCAAAATTTCTTTTCGATGTGCTGAAAGGTCAAGACCAAAAATTTTTATTTCACCGCTAGTAGGTCTAATTAAACTAAGTAACATTCTTATAGTAGTAGATTTTCCTGCACCATTTTGTCCCAAAAAACCATAAACCCCTTTTTCTTTTACGGTAAAAGTCAGATGATCGACTGCGGTTATTTCGTTAAATGATTTCGTTAATTCACGAACATCAATAATAGAAGACATATGGTAATAGTACGAAAATCAAAATTAGTTTTAAAAAATGTTTATTGAAAATGAATATTTTGAAAATAGATTAAAAAAAAGTCCATAGAAAGGCTTGCATTAACTAAATGCGTACACTACGTTTATACTGTCGTATAATGGTCACGCTATTCAAGGAAAAAATACGATAAGCAATCGTACTGATACTCTTCAAAAAAATCGCAGAATTATTACGGTGGCTTCAGAAAATTAGAAAAAATTGATCCGTTTATAACTCAGCCCTAAGAAAATGAAAAAAATTATTACCCTACTAGTAGTTACTTTCTCGATAGCTACTCAATCACTCAATGCGCAATTAGACCTGGCTTTTATTTCCAATTTTAATGCTGCCTCTACTAATTCCTGCAATCGTCTTAACTGGACACTTGAAAACAACCGGGCTGTAAATAGTTTCGAAGTTGAAAGAAGCACGAATGGAAAAGACTTTAAGATTATTTCAGTTTTGCTAGCGACCGAAAAGTTTAGCATAGAGAATTATACATATGCCGATACGGCAGTCCATGCGGATACAATAATGTATCGTCTTAGAATTTTGACCAAAACCCAGCATGATTTTTATTCGAGAATTATTTTAGTCCGGTCAAAAATGACTCCTGATAATAATTTCAGGATTATGGGAAATCCGGTACTGGATAAGCTTTTTTTAAATTTCAGTTCTACAAAAGCGCAACAAACAGACATTAAAATATATAGCCTAACAGGAAAAATTTTAATCAATCAAAAAATAAGCTGTTTCAAAGGAAATAATTTAATAGCTATTCCATTAGGCTCAGGCTTTGCTCCTGGCATGTATGTTCTTGAAATAAATAATGACATCACAAGCCAAGTGGCAAAGTTCGTAAAACAATAAAAGCTTTTTCATACAATACTATTACAAGCGAGCAACTAATGGAAAAAGGCCCTTTATAAAAGGGTCTTTTTTTTATACACAGATAGCAATGCATAAAATGAGATTCTCTTTGCAGTAAAAATTATTTGTGGTTTTACGTTGAATGATTCGTTAATTCACGACATAAACGATGAAAAATTTATAGTACTAGTCCTTAAATTAAAATTAGTTTTAAAAAAATATTCCTGAATATGAATCGTTTAAAATTTTACTTAAAAAATTTCCTTAGAAAAACTTGCAGGAATTAAATGTGTATATTACGTTTGTGTCATCGTAGAACAAGCACCTATATCCAGCGAAGAACTACTAAGCGACCCGTACCGATACCTCCTCTAAAAAAAGAAATTTCCCGGTAACATTACGGTAGCTTCAAGAGATCGAGAAAACAATCCGTTCACAATTCAACCCTAAGAAATGAAAAAGATTTTTACTCTTTGCCCAATTGTAGTACTCTCGCTTTTAGTCAATCCTACATTCGCCCAGATTAACGAAAATTTTGACAATGGTTTCGCTGTGCTTGAAGCGAATTGTTGGGAATTTCCCAGTATGCAATTTGCCTCAGCTCCTGCTGGCTATGTCATCAATGGAAATGGAAGTCCTTACTCAGAGCCTCCGGTAAATTCCAGTAGTGTACGAATTATGCGTACTCCATTCCTTTTTGTTGGTAGTACCATTAGCGTTTCTTTTTCATATAGGCTAAGCGAAATTTTGAACGGTATGTCATCGAGGTATATAAACCTTGACCTGGTAAATCCAAGTGGAGTGACGGTTCAAACACTTGCTAATATTAACGTCGCAAATACAGCTACGTCTACAGTAATTTTTAATCAAACGTTCGCAGTAAATGTTCCGGGCCCGTACAGACTATCTATTACAATTGGTGGAAATAATGGTCTTGGTAATTCACGTCTGTCATTTGATGATTTGACGGTGGATTCATATTTGCTCGGCTGTGATCCAACTGCAATTCCTTTGCCTATTCATCTTATCAGTTTCCTGGGTAATATGAATAATAATAATAAAGTAACTCTTAGCTGGACTGTTGCTGATAATGAGATCGCGAACAGTTTTGAAATAGAAAGAAGCTTTAACGGAAGAGATTTTACAACTGTCGCTCTTGTATTTGCCTCTGAAAAAATGGGTATCGAAAACTACCAGTACTATGAAACAACAAGTGGTACTGATAAAGTGATGTACCGTCTTAAAATGATCGACAAAAATCGTGAGATTGATTATTCAAGGATCCTGATCTTCCAATTGAAATCTAAGACTTCAAGTAACATTAAGATCATTGGTAATCCTGTAAATGATAAACTTACTTTCAGCTATACTTCTTCTGTTACCCAATCGGTTGATGTGAAAGTTTACGACATGACTGGCAGGGTTGTATTAAATAACAAAGTAAACAGCCTGGAAGGCAGTAATGTGATTAGCCTGCCACTAAGTTCAACTTTTAAAGCTGGTATGTATGTAGTAGAAGTAAATAATGGAACTGAACTTCAATCATCAAAATTTGTAAAGCAGTAACCTTAATAACAAGCCATCTTCCTGAAATCTGGAGGGAGCGAAGGAAGAAAGGTACAAGCAATCCTCGTCAATCAAAAGATCTCCTGATACAAAGCAAAGATTCTGACGACCGGTTAAACCCTTGAAAAATTTTCATACACTTAGAGTATCAACGGAGACGGGCCCTATTTCTATAGGGCCTTTTTGTTTTTCAGGGCTGAACATTAAACAAAACAATGTATCGTAGTTTTTCATTGCTTATTGCTTGCATTACTAATAAACCAGTAGTAGATTTGTTAAGAAGATCACGTCAAATATCCAACGTAAAAACCATCTGAAATAATCCGTACTGATACTAACTCTAAAAATAATCCCTTTATCATTGCGGCATTTTTACTGATGGTTAAGATCAGAAACCGTTAGACCTTTTATCCAATATTCCTCTGGGCAACTTAAATCCGTATTTGATAATTCAACCCTAAGGAAATGAAAAAATTTTTTACTCTTTGTGTGCTTACCGGTATCGTATTAGTTACCTATTCACAGGCAGTGCTGAATGAAATATATCCGCAACCAGGTAATGGTTACCAGGAATTCTTTGAACTTTATAACGAATCTAACACTACTGAAAATTTAGATAATTATACAGTTGTAACGTATTATGAAGAAGGCACCACGTCTGGATTTTATGTCCTTGATCTCCCTGCCGTTTCTGTACCGGCACATGGCTATTATGTAGCCGCTTCTCAAAATCCTTTTGATATCCAGGGTCAATTGGGTATATCAGCAAATTCAAACTGGAATTCACTTGGTCCAGGAGGTTCACTCACAAAATGGGAGAAGAATGGAACTTCTTACACATCAGTTGCAGTGCCCGCAAACCTCAATGATTTTATTGTAAAAACGAATGGTGGCAGTAGCGGTGTATTCCATGTTTTCGTTTATAAAAATGGAATTATCGTAAATGGCATCATTGGAGGTATCAGCACAAGCGTTGTACCAGCATACCTTAAAGCAATGCCGAATTTACCTGTTAATATGAGTGGCAGTTCTCCGGACTTTACAATCAACTTCAATTCAATCGCGGATAATAGCTTGGAATACCTGACTAATTCAGTGGGTACAAACAACGGTTATTTCCGTAGTTCAGATGGCTTATGTGGCGATTGGTTAAAGAGTGATTCGCCAGGACAGCATACTCCCGGCCAAACAAATGGTTTGGCAGCAAACCTAAACCCGGCAAACCAATTATCAATAGCGGCAGTGATCTCGCAATATGCCGGTGATCCGACAAAAGCTTTATTGACCTATAATATTACCGCAGCTCCCGCAGGTGCATTCCCTGTTATTGTAGAGGTTTATGCTGATAAAGGGATTGATGGACAATGGGATCTTACCGACTCTCTTGTTGATACAAGAACGATCATAAGTTCTTCTGCGGGTAGCCAGGATATTATACTTCCTTCCTGGGATATGTCTGTGATAATTGTTGTTAAATCAGCTTCCGATTGTTATAATAAAATAATAGACGTTGGAAATTATTGGGACATTTTACCTGTTAACCTTGTAAGTTTTCAAGGTAATATGAATAAAAATAATAAAGTCACTCTTCAATGGAGAGTTGAGAATAATGAAACTACCGACCAGTTTGAAGTGCAAAGAAGTAATGATGGGATAGAATTTAAAACAATTGGAATAGTATTCGCCAGTGAAAAAACCGGCGTCGAAGATTACATGTTTTACGAAATGATCAACAGCTTTGATAAAGTGATGTATCGTCTTAAAATGATCGGCAAAGGCAACGATGTTCGCTATTCCAAAATACTGGCATTCCAAACAAAACTTACAACGGGCAATACTACTATTAAGATCATCGGCAACCCGGTAAATGATAAACTAACTTTTAATTATACAGCTTATGCTTCACAGATCATTGATGTGAAGATCTATGACATGAGCGGTAGAGTATTGATGAGTAATAAGATCACCAGCCTTGAGGGCAACAACATCATAAGTTTCCCGCTGGCATCGGCACTCAAAACAAGCATGTATTTGGTAGAGGTAAACAATGGAACTAAAATTCAAACCGCTAAATTTATAAAACAATAAAAATATTTAAGCACTGATCCGTACCGTCAAACAAAGTCTCCCGATACTGAGCCAAAGAATCTATAGATTGGTTAAACCCTTGAAGTTTTTCATACACTTAGAGTATCAACGGAGACGGGCCCTATTTCCATAGGGCCTTTTTATTTTTGTGCAAGATAAGCCTGTAGATCTTTTACATATTGCTCAAATGCCTTGATACCCTCCGTAGTTATTTTACAAATCGTTTGCGGGTAATTGTCTTTAAATTGTTTTATCACCTCGATATAGCGAGCCTCTTTTAATTTTTGTATTTGCACACTAAGATTGCCAGCAGTAGCGTTTGTTTTCTCTTTTAAAAAAGTAAATTCAGCTTCTTTCACACTTATAAGAAGCGACATTACTGCCAATCGTAATTGAGAATGTAATATGGGATCAAGATCTTTAAACACTAATATTCTTATTTTTTCAGCTCATGAATTTTTTTGAATTCAATATTAGCCAAATGGCCTGGTATTATATACCCGAGCAGAACAGCCGTCGCATGTAAGACCATTGTCCAGCCAAATGTTTCTACAAACAAACCTGCAAATGCACATGCCCACGTAATGTATGCACCAATGATAGAAGGTTTAAAATTTAATCCGGCGCCATAAATTAAGATCCAAAAACCATATAAGCCAAGCAGCAACGAAAAACCTAATACCGGCGAAACTCCCCTGTTGATAGCAACAATGATAAGCAATAGAGAAATAAAAAAACCAATATTCAGTTTTTGAAATAATTCTGCTGTATACGTTTTTACCTTATCTATTTTTTTAAAAAAGAAAGTTCGGACAACACTGAACAGTAATAACAGCAGCGAGGCAATCCCGAACACGTTCCAGAAAAAATAATTTGAGAACCATTGAGTCTTTAAATTAATATAAGTAAGAACTGAAGCAGTAAACAACAGCCAGCCCCATAGTATCCATCCTTTACCATCATCCTTTTGCTCTTGCTTTGCTGTTTGAATCATCTGCTGAATGATCAGCAAGCTTTCTTGCTCAGTCATTTTTTTTTCTTGTTCCATAACTTATTTGTTTTGGATCTTTTCTTTTTAATTCTTTACAACATTCTGCTTTGCATTTTCTATCATTGACTTAATAAGATACAAGCGTTGTTCGACAGAAAATTTTGGTTTTCTTCCATAATAATCGATTATAAAATGAAAAACCAAATGCCTTGTTTTTTGTAACAGGGCATTTAATTATTTAAACAACTATTTATACAGAGATAAGAAATAAACGACCTGGTTCTTTCCCCAATTTGGATGAATAGAAGTTTCTGGTTTAAATGTTTCAAAAAGCTTTTGTGCTTTTTCAAACAAAACTTTTGCTTCTTCTTTATTTCCTCCAAATTGTTCTGGCGTAAAATATTTATCCTGTGCTTCTAAAATATATACCCGTGGGTTTTCAGTATTTAATTTTTTTGCTTCATCAAGCATAGCTTGTGCTTCGGGGCCATAGGTCATATAACGATTCATTGGATCGCCCATCATACGTAATGTTGCGATCATTTTCTTTACAACGTATATTTCTGAATTATTCTTCACCATTTCTTCGGCTTTCTTAATTTGTTTATCCGCCTTATCGGCATACGGATCGGTCTTATCTGCCTTTGATGCCATCATATCACCACTGCTGCCAATTATAGAACCTGCACTTGCATTGCAATAAGCTGCATAGTAATAAGCAAGCCATTGGTTCTTTTCTGCATCCGCAATTCTTTCAAATGCGTTGGCAAGATCAGTATACCCCTGAGCAGTATGAGTTGTATCTAATATGGCAATTTTATCTCCCATTGCTTTTACAAACTTATCCGGCATCTGTGCAAAGGAAAAATTTGCAACAAGTATTGCAGATAAAATAAAAATTGTCTTTTTCATTGTTTATTGTTTTAAGGTTTTTGGAATAATATTAAAATAATCGGTCAACTGTTTGTTGTGATCTATCTATACCAAAGCTGAAAAAAGCACCAACATAAACAAATACTCTTGAAGGCGGCACGATCTGTTCTTTTCGTAGTCCATTATAAGAATATTGATATCCATACACCTGCTTTATACCAAATGCATTGCTGATGGAAAGCACATACACCACAAAGTTCTTTGCATTCTCCTTGCCAATAGTGGGCAAATAATTAAATGCAACACTAAAATTGTGATAATCCTGTACTTTACCCATATCAGCAAAATAATAGTTGCTTCCATCAAATCTTATATTATAATAAGGTCGGCCGCTTGCATAATTATATGCACCATTGAATTGTATCTTCCACGGCTGTACAAATTTTTTCACTACTATGGAGGCAGTATGTTTTGCTGCAAAAGAAGGCATAGTAGCAAACGGGAAATTCAGGAAATCCCTTTTTGTATCGAGAAATGAGTAAGATATCCAGTAATCAACATTCTTGATGGTCTTTTTATCTCTCCAAAAAAATTCAACGCCTTTTGCATCACCATAGCCATTATTGTTTATCGCCACATCCCGTCCGCTTACAAGTCCCGTTTTAATAAGGTTCTCATATTTTTTATAAAAAATTTCAGCCCGGAAAGTTCTCACACTTGTCACCTTCATGTATTGAGCAATATAATGTGTGGCTTTCATAAATACCAGGTTAGCGGCCGAAGCTGAAGGCAGATATCGACTTTCAGGAGTTTGATAAAATATACCATAAGCCAACGAAGCCTGTGCTTGCTTGCTTAACTTATAGGCCAAAGAAAAACGTGGTGCGATATTGGTTTTATCAATAAGCGATGATTGCTCGACCCGTGTTCCAATTTTCGCAGCCAGGTTATTAGTTATATAAATATCACTTTCTGCAAAAACTGATTTAGTATTTGCTTTTAACCTGCCGTCAAATTTTTGCCCGTTGTAAATAGTGTAACCAGATTTTTCGTTACTGAAATTATATTCGGTGCCAAACCGGATCACGGATATACCTTTCAGCCTTCTTTCAAATATTAATTTGCCATTGAAATAATTCGAAGTGAGATCAAGATCGAATGTTTTGAATTCCAATCCCGATAATACCACTTCATTTTTATTTGCATCTTTCATCCCGGATTTTATATCATCCTGGTTGAATGTGTATGAAATACCGGCATACAACTTCCATTTTTTACCCAATTTTTCTTTCCATGATAAATTATGAAACGTATTAAAATTGGAAACGCCAAACCGGTCTAAATAACCGAGTGAATCAATACTATTTACTGTATAGTCAAGCCTGCTCTTACTGAAGTATCCATAGTATTTCAACATTCCTGTGGCTGAGGTTTTAATTCTGAAATTGACATCACCATCATGAAACACCGGGACCTGCGAGTAATCCTGTTTTTGTTTGATGATAGCAAAGGCAGGTGCAAGATTTGTATAGCTGTAGGCCCCACCCCAGGAAGATTTTTTATTTTTTGATAATGCCTGGTACCCACCATTAACTCCAATAATTGATACGCCAAGACTTGCTGAAGTTCTATCTGGCAGATCAATAGATTCAAGAATTAAAGCTGATGATAAAGCCTGTCCGTATAAAGCCGAATACCCACCTGTACTGAAAACTGTTCCTTTAAAAAGAAATGGTGAGAATCTTCCGTATGATGCAATGTTAGGAGAACTGCTATGAAAGAAATTATTTACCAATGTGCCATCGATAAAAATTTTTGTCTCTTGTGCTGTACCACCACGAACAAACAAACCTTCGCTTTCTCCTACTTGTTGTGCACCGGGTAGAGTTTTTAAAGCACCTGTTACATCTCCATTAGCACTTGCCGTGGTTACAATATCAATTGGAGTCAATACAGCTGCCGCTCTTTTCCGATCACTCGCTTCAAATGTTCCTGCACTTATAACAACAGCTGATAATTCAGTTACTTCTTCTTTTAATACAATATCAATTGTCAATGTTCCCTTCCCTTCAAGTTTTATTGTTTGCTCAAAAGGTCTGTAGCCAACAGAAGTTGCGGTCAATAAAAATTCACCTTTCTCAGA
>DASYQG010000160.1:0-9582 GCA_036005825.1 Chitinophagaceae bacterium
ATTACGTGTTGCTGATACCGGTGTTATGTTATTGAATGCCGCGATGGGTGTGGAAGTTACTACGGATATTATCTGGGATTATACCGAGCAGTTTAAAACACCTATGATCTTTGGAGTAAATAAATTGGATGATGACAACGCAGACTATGAAAGAACGGTACGTGAAGCCAAATCACATTTTGGAAGTAATGTAGTGGTTGTGCAATACCCACTGCAAACCGGCGCAGGATTTCATGAGATCATTGATGTACTTCGGATGACGATGTATAAATTTAAAGATGGCGGGGGTAAGCCCGAAAAACTTCCAATTCCTGATAGTGAAAAAGCTAAAGCAGAAGAATTACACAAAGAGCTGATTGAAGCTATTGCCAGTAATGATGAAACGTTGATGGAAACATATTTTGATAAAGGAGAATTGATGGAAGATGAAATGAAAATGGGATTAAAAAAAGCAATGATCAATCATGATCTGTTTCCATTGTTCTGTTTATCTGGCGAAAGAAATATGGGCAGCGGCCGCCTAATGGGTTTTATTGACAATGTTTGCCCCAGCGCTAATGAAATGCCACCGCAAACAACAAGAAGCGGTGACAAAATTTCATGCGAAGCAAGTGGCCCTGCATGTGTTTTTATTTATAAGACGATCAGTGAACCGCATGTTGGAGAATTATCTTTCTTTAAAGTTTATTCCGGCACGGTAAGAAGTGGGATGGAACTTGAAAATGAAAGTACCAATGTAACTGAAAAGATCACCCAGCTTTTTTTAGTTGAAGGAAATAAAAGAATGCCGATCAATGAACTGGTAGCTGGTGACATCGGCGCTACATTGAAATTAAAAAACACTCATACAAATAACACCTTGCATTCAAGAGGCAAAAATTATGAATTGCCTTCGATAGAATTCCCGTCTCCGAATATGACCGTTGCCGTAGAACCTTTGAAAAAAGGTGAAGAAGAAAAGCTTTCACAGGCATTGCATCAATTAAGAGAAGAAGATCCTACTTTGATCGTTGAGGTTTCTCCTGAATTAAAACAAACTCTTATCCATTGCCAGGGCGATATGCATTTGGCAGTTGCAAAATGGAAGATAGAACATAGTCACAAAGTGGAGGTGAAGTTTGTTAAGCCAAGGATCGCTTATCGCGAAACGATACGTAAAATGTCTGATGCCAGTTATCGCCATAAAAAACAAAGTGGTGGTGCCGGCCAATTTGGCGAAGTGTATATGAGAATAGAACCGTGGTATGAAGGCCTGGCTGAGCCAAAAGACTTTAATGTAAGAGGCCGTGATACATACGAACTGGATTGGGGTGGCAAACTTGTTTTTTATAATTGTATTGTTGGCGGAGCCATTGACACAAGATTTTTACCATCAATTCTAAAAGGTGTAATGGAAAAAATGCATAATGGTCCATTGACCGGTTCTTATGCCCGTGATATACGTGTATGTGTATATGATGGAAAGATGCATCCTGTTGACAGCAATGATATTTCATTTAAGATCGCAGGCTTGCAGGCATTCCGGCAGGCATTCCAGCAAGCTGATCCCCAGATATTGGAACCAATTTATAAAGTGGAAGTGCTTTGTCCTGATGATCTCACTGGCGCTGTAATGGGTGACCTTCAAAGCCGCCGCGCCATTGTAGAAGGAATAGATAGTGAAGGACATTTTCAAAAAGTAATAGCAAGAGTTCCTTTAGCTGAAATGGATGGTTATTCATCATCGCTTCGTTCGATAACACAAGGTAGAGCAAAATTCAAAAGTGGATTTTTAGAATATGCCCCTGTTCCTTTTGAAATTCAAAGAAGATTAATAGATGAACATGCGAAGCAGGCGAAGGAAGAATATGCTTGATTAGTTTTTTCTGTACTATAATGAAAAGATGATCTTATTAAGGTCATCTTTTTTTATGGAAATAACCTATAAGTGTATCTTTAAATGATGCTACCTCAATTACATTAGAGACCGAAGGCTTTTTTGAAAAACCTGGTGATTCAATAAAAATTAAATTTCGTAAAAGTGCATATATGATAATCCTAAAAATATATTTCAGTTTAATGCCATTAATAGCAAATCCAAGTGACACCAGTAAGAATGATGTTGTAATTATTGGCGAGGCTTTTAATCAAATGGATGGAGCATGGGTAGATTCAAAGAGAAATGGATTTTTTTTTATTGAAGGTATTGATTCATGGGATGAGAAGATCGTTGGGAAAAAAGTTAAAGTGTGGGGTAAACTCTTGACTGTAAAGATTACCCATGAGCCTCAAGAGAAATCACCTGCACCAGGAATTCCTCCATCACCACCTCGCCAGGAGATACCGGGAGTTGACTCTATAAAAAGTATTCTAAACGCAAAATGGGATCTTATTAAATAATAAGTTCACTCAAGTTTCTTTGCAATAAAAAAGATGACCAGATTGAGTCATCTTTTTCTTTTGCACAGAAGAATGTTGCAGCTTTTGATAGGTGAAAACTTTCTTTATTGGGCGATAATGCTGAAAATCCCCTCATTCCGGAATACCCGAACCATTAACGACCTTCTTATTCTTTTCTAAAATATTTATTATCTTTCGAAAAAACGAACCAAATGAAAATACTTACTTTGCTCATTGCTGCTTTTCTTTTTGCAACCTGCAACGTCAGCAACAAAACCTTTTCGGACGGGGCCAGCTGGATACCGGAATCATTCAACCCCAACTCGGATTTCTTGCTGGTGGAAACCTATGCTGTGAAAAAAGAAAATGCGAATATGGAAGCATTCCTGAGGCAAAACTATCCGGGCAAGTACGAGGTGGTTGACAGAAAAACAATCATGGACGAAGCAGGCAAATTTGCGGACATCAAAAAGTACCGGTACGCTTTTGTATGGGGATCCACACACGTGTCTATCAACGGCAACTTCCACTACATGGACCCGAATGGCAACTTTTACGACCGAGCTGAAAAAAAGGATTATCCTACCACAAAGAAGTACAACAACTACGGGCAAAAATCATACATCCCTTTCTTCAACACCATTATCAAACAGCGCAGATAACCCAGTTACCCATAGTGTTCTTGATTCTTCTAACAAATAAGCAATATAAAAATTATAGGGTTGTTATGGTTAGTCTGTGACTAACCATCTACTTCGAGGAAGCCGTAATTTAGCTCAAGACATTCATTGGCACATTTTCTGAGCATCTTTTCAAAACATTGTTATGGTAAATAATCAGTTAAAACTTTTATCAACAGTTTTTAGTCACAATGGTCACATACCACCGCTATATACCTGTGAAGGAAAGAATATTAATCCGCCATTAAAAGTTGAAAATATTCCTGATGGTACTAAGACATTGGCGCTGATAATTGAAGACCCCGATGCGCAGAGAGGAGTTTTTGATCATTGGATTGTGTGGAATATTTCTCCCAACGAAGCCATAGCTGAAGGAAGTAACGCTGGCATCAATGGAATGAATGGTTTTGGAAAAACAGGATACGGGGGGCCTTGTCCACCTTCCGGTGAGCACCGTTATTTTTTCAGAGTTTATGCGTTGGATGATGTGCTGGGTCTTTTGGCGGGTTCTAAAAAAGAAGAGCTTCTCGATGCTATGAAAGGTCATGTGCTAGCAAGCGCGGAATTGATGGGAGTTTATCAGAAACATAAACATGCAATGGCAGGATAAAACTTAAACAATAAAAGCCGCACAAGATCGTGCGGCCTTTTATTATAAAGATCCATAGGTTTATTTCATTAATATCTTCTCCGATGATAATTATATTCTGCATCGCGAATGGCTCTATCTCTTTCGCTTTTTAACCGACGAACTTCACTTTTTTGTTCTGACTTGGAAAGCGAATTGTCATGTTTAGCAGACCAGATCCTATCATTGTAATCTGCTTTTATATCTGCAATTTCATTTTCCAGTCTTGTGGGCCTTGTATACAATGGCACGGAATAATAAGGCTGATAAAAAGGAGAATAATAAGGATAATAACCACCACCAATCCCAAGACTTATTGAAGTATGTACCCTCGGTTGAGAATAGACGTAGGGATGCCTGCTATACTTTTGAGCTGATGCACCTATCGTAATGACAAATGCAAGACAAAACATTAATATCGTTTTCATAACTAAAGATTTATTTGTTTACTTAACTATCCATTTGACGATTATTTTGCCTCCAGGTGAATTCAATATCCAGTAGAATAACTTTTTGATAACACTTGTTAAGACGAGAACCTGATTTAAATTGTGCAAACACTAAATTTGCCTCATGCCAAAGCCAGTCATTTGTATCGGTGCTGCTCTTGTTGATGAACTCTTTCATATGAACGAGGAAATGATCTTTGCTACTACTGTTGAAGCTTCAGTATCAAAAACAGCAGGTGGTGTGTCGAGGAATATTGCTCACCAGTTAGCGTTGCTTGGTGTTGATGTGCAATTGATCAGTGTTTTTGGAAATGATAGCGACGGAGATTGGCTGAAACAAACATGTACAAATGCAGGAGTCAAGATTGGTGCGTCACTAACTAAAGAAGGTTTTTCCGGAAAGTATACAGGAATCCTGAACCTGGATGGATCATTGTTCACTGGGTTTTTAACTAATGCTGCAACGTTCCTTATAACACCTCAGCATTTAGAAAAACATAAGACCCTGCTACAATCAGCATCTTATTTATTGGCAGATGCTAATATATCTGTGGCTACCGGCGAATGGCTACTTGCTTTTAGTATTGAAACAGGGATTCCGCTTATACTTGAACCGGTCTCGATTCCGCCAGCAAGAAAATTCAAAGACACAAACTTAAAAGGCCTTCATCTTGTCACTCCAAATGAAGACGAGTTACCTGTACTTTGTTCTGATAAAGCCTTATTTACACAACACCAGATCGAAGAGTTACTCGGAAAAGGAGTGGAGAATGTTTGGTTGCATAATGGCAAACTTGGTTCCGCTATTTACAATAGAGAACGATCAATAACACTTCATGCTCCTGAAATTGAAATTGTGGATTGTACTGGAGCAGGCGATGGTTCTTTATCGGGTTTTATTTTAGGCAAAACACTGGGCAAAGAGGATGTTGATTGCTTAAAGCTTGCTCATACATTGTCGGCAGAAATTTTACAGGTGAGTGGCGCCATCGCCACTCACCTGGATCAGCAAAAATTATTGAACCTCGTTTCAAAATACTATCCCGATTGATGCAATCATTCTTAGAAATACATCCTGAAGTAAAAAATGCGTTGGCAGAAGGCAAACCCGTTGTTGCGCTGGAGTCAACGATCATTTCACATGGCATGCCATATCCGCAAAATATAAATACAGCTATTGAAGTAGAAGATATTGTTAGAAACAATGGCGCAGTACCGGCAACCATTGCCATCTTTAATGGTAAATGTTATGTTGGTTTATCAAAAGAGCGATTGGAATATTTTGCTTCAGCAAAAGATGTATGGAAGGTTAGCCTGCGTGATATGCCTTATGTGATCAGTAAAAAATTATATGGAGCAACAACTGTTGCGGCGACCGTGCGTATTGCATCTATGGCTGGAATAAAAATATTCGTTACTGGTGGGATAGGAGGAGTACATCGTGATGCAAATGAAACCATGGATATTTCTGCAGACATTACAGAAATGTCACAAACTTCTGTTGCCATTGTATCCGCGGGAATAAAATCTATACTTGATATCGGTTTGACATTGGAATATTTGGAAACAAAAGGAATTCCTGTTATTACACTTGGACAAAATGAGTTTCCAAGTTTTTATTCACGCAAAAGCGGATTCACTTCTCCATTGCGATCCGATAGCATTGATGAGATCGCTAATATTATAAATACAAAATGGCAAATGGGATTGAATGGCGCAGTGTTGATCGCCAATCCTGTTCCAGCAGACAGGGAAATTATTGCTGAAGAAATGGAAGTTCATATTCAAAAAGCATTGAATGCTGCAAAAGAAAAGAAGATCACCGGCAAAGAAGTAACTCCATTTTTATTACAATATATTTCGGAGCATACAAAAGGCGAAAGCCTTGAAGCAAATATTGCTTTGATAAAAAACAATGCGAAAGTGGGAGCAGAGTTAGCAGTTGCTTATTCAAAATATTATAGCTAAACTCTTGCTGCTGTCACCATCGGTTCAGGCTCATGTACACTTAATGAAGCAGCTTTATCATCAGTGATCTTAAAAATTATTTTGACAGAAGGAGCACCTGCCGGTGAAAAAGTATTTTCGTCTACTTTCCGAAGTGCTCGGGGAAATGATCCTTTACGACCTATCTGCAAAAAACCAAGCCGGTGAATATCTACAACAAATATTTCTCCATCACCAGCTCCAAAACGATATTCACCTAAATATTTCTTCTTTTCCTCTTCGGTCATTTCAAGACTCTTTGGCTTCATATCCGCATTTCCAAGACTTTCAAGATAGCTGATCACATTTTTCACATTTGCTGCATCTCCGGCTGAGATACTTTTATCTTCCAATCTATTTTTTGCATGTTGCAATAAAGTGATTCCATGCGGTCCACCATGCGTTTGAATACCGGGAACCGTTTCAATTATTTCTTTTACACTGTTCAGCATACCTAGCATAGCATATGTAAAAATATCCGGCCTTGCTCCATTACTCATTAAGAATTCAGCAATATCCCGACGACCTACATGTGAAGCTGCACCCAAAGCAGTCTCCCAATCACCAAAACCCCAGTCCCATGATGCACCAGCTAATTCAGGCCGGGCATTCACTAATTCTTTTACCTTATCAAAATTTCCATGTGATGCGCCAACAACTCCACTTGCCATTGTATCATTTATGCCCGGATACCTGTAAAAAAGAGTATTGGCATTTTCGATCTTTTCTATTTTAACAGTATCCTTTGCAGATAGATTTCCAAATGCAGTGATACCGATCAATCCAAATGCAGAGCTCTTAATGAACCTGCGGCGTTGATTACTGTTGTTCATAGCAAAATATTTTGTGAGTTATTACTTCCAATTTACCGAATTAGATACCGGTTAAGCAATAGGTTTCCGATAGTCGGTAGTATTTCATTACTTAAGGCAAGACAGTTTTATATATAACTGACTAGATTGCAGAAAGGGATCAGTTATCTACCGAAAATTTTATTTCTTCAGAACTAAAATTACCTGTTTCATCCATTGCAAAGAATTTTGCGACTAAGTTTCCATTAATACCAACAGGAGCAATATATTTTTCAATGATCTCCATTGATTGGCCGGGAATATCATATTTTTTCTTAAATCCATTTCCGTCATTTACTTCCAGCCATACAGATGAAAGGTTTTTATTATCATGGATCAATATTTTCATGCAAAGAGGGTAGCCGGCAGGAATAACAGGGTAATCAAGAGGATAAACAATTTTGATCTCTGGTTTTAAAATATCCGTTTCTTTATTTATATCCTTTGTACAGGAAATAAATGAGGTGACCAAAATAAAGTAAGTATAAAATGGTCTTTTCATACATGGTCTTGTGACTGTCCTGATCAAAGATCAATTCGTTGCTGTGAACTTGATATCATATGTTGCTATATTTCCCGGGCCATCCACTCCGTATAAACGAATTGTTTGTTCGCCGGCAAAGTTTTTTGGGATGATGAATTTAAAATTCATTTCATATTCGGACGTTTTCGGCTCAAATTGACCGCTATAAGGATTGTTGCCGCAAACTCCTGCTGCCCTCAGTGCTTCCCATGAAGCAACATATACAACGTCACGATCAGTGAAAAGCGCTTTTACTTCTAATAGATCACCCGGCTTTAGTGTTGGAATTGATTGGGGAGAAATAACTTTTATTGTCGGCGGTTCATTATTGGGATCGCAATTTGAATCATTGTTGACTGTTTTGATGCAGGCGGAAAAAATAAAAAAGATCAACGCTACTGCAAAGTATAACTTTCTCATAGCTGATTATTTTATGAGAAGTTACGAAAATTTTATAGCTCAAACTAAAATGGTTTAATCCTTTCGAATTAAACCATTGAATATTTTCAACAAACACTTTTTACACGCCTAATGTCCAGCCCTGTCTGTATTCTCTTTTTACAAACTGGTTGGCCTCATCAAAGTTGGTGATCTTCATATTCTTTGCATCCCATAACAATTTTTTACGTCCAAGCCACTTGTCATTCCATCCTTTACCATTTGGATTTTGCATTAAGAAACTGCGCAACGCAAGATTACCGATCAAAATACTTTCTGTAAATGGTCCCGCATAATCAAATGAAGAACTTGTTTTTGCATTTCCATAACCAGCCATACAAGCATTTACCCATTGCAAGTAATGTCCTTCAGGAACTCTCTTTATAGTCTCAGCTGGCAATTTTGTTTCCTGCATCAGTTTTGTTGGTAACAATCTTGGATTCTCACCATAACAATCAAGTAATAGTTTTCCTTTTGTACCTACAAGCAATACGCCGCCATCCCAATTGCCAAAAGCCTCTTCAGGTAAAAGTTCATCGGGTCTTTCCGGTAATAAGCCACCATCATGCCATGATACTTTTATATTTCCTTTACCATCTGTTCTTGGATAATTCAAATGAATAATGGAGGAAGGGGGGCAAGCATCGGCATTTTGTTTATCATCCCACATTTTACTCCAGATCGTTGCTACACTGCATTCAACTGAATCAGGATAAAGAATAGGAAGTATCCGGTAGATCGGATCCATGATATGACAAGCCATATCTCCCAATGCACCGGTGCCATAAGCCCACCACCCACGCCAATTGAATGGCAGGTACGCAGGGTTATAAGGAATTGCTTTTGCAGTCCCCTGCCAAAGATCCCAATCAAGTTCTTTAGGAACTTCAAACTGACCGGTAGGAGTTGGAATACCTTGTGGCCAAACTGGTCTGTTTGTCCATGCATGAGCAGTCTGCACATCACCGATCAAACCAGCATCAAAAATTTCCTTTGCTTTTCTTACACCATCACCAGAACCACCCTGGTTACCCATTTGTGTAACTACTTTATATTTCTTTGCTGCTTGAGTCAACATTCTTGCTTCATAAATATCATGCGTCAATGGCTTTTGTGTGTATACATGTTTGCCTAATTGCATGGCGGCAATAGTAGCAACGGCATGTGTATGGTCGGGTGTTGATATTGAACATGCATCAATATTATTCTTTTCTTTATCCAGCATTTCCCTGAAGTCTTTATAATAGTTTGCTTTGGGGAAACTGGTTCTTGATTTTACAGACTGTCTATCATCAACATCGCACAAAGCAACAATGTTTACGTTGGGGCTTTTAGAAAATTCTGAAAGATCGCTTTGTCCTTTACCACCTGCGCCAATACCGGCAATTCTTAATTTATCACTTGGTGCGATAAAGCCACGGCCAATAACATGGCGGGGTACAATAAAAAAACCTGCACCTGCAACAGCACTGTTTTTTAAAAATTTTCTTCTTGAATTACTCATATAAAAAAAATTAAAAAGTTAAAAATCAAAAGTCAAAACTTATTAAGCTGAAGGCTTATCAAAACTTACACATTCTTTCAATTCTTTTTCCGTATAAGAAAGCCCGTATTGTTTTAGTACGTCATCAGGCACACCATTCCATTG
>DASYQG010000161.1:0-3039 GCA_036005825.1 Chitinophagaceae bacterium
CGCCGGGTTCATGCCGGTAGAAAAAGTTTCAGAATGCATTCGTGTATTAAATGAAAATTGGGGCCTTACGACAAAAGTTGGTACCACGATCGGCCAGCAGTATCATTATTTTTCAGGAACTGATGAAGAAAGACTGGAAGACTTTCAGCATATGCTGGATGATGAAAATGTAAAAGCCATTTTATGCGCAAGAGGTGGTTATGGTCTTAGCCGTATCATTGACAAGATAAATTTTACAAATTTTAAGAAGAACCCAAAATGGATCATTGGCTTTAGTGATGTGACGATCCTTCATTCGCATATCTACCGTAATTATTCTATTTCGACATTACATGCACCGATGGCAAATGCGTTTAATGATGATGGATTTAAAAACGAATTTGTAGAATCCTTGCGTCATGCATTGGAAGGGAAAAAAATAAAATATCAATGCAAACATCATGAGTTCAATAAAAAAGGAGAAGGTATTGGAGAATTGGTGGGGGGCAATCTTTCTTTACTGGCTCATTTGACTGGAACTGATTCTGATATTAAAGCAAAGGGCAGGATCCTTTTTATTGAAGATGTTGGTGAGTATTTATATAATATAGATCGCATGATATATCAATTAAAACGCAGTGGTAAGCTTGATAAATTGGCCGGGCTGATCGTTGGTGGGTTTACTGATATGAAGGATACTGAAAGACCATTTGGACAAACTGTTCATGAAATTATCCGTGATGCGGTGGCTGAATATAATTATCCTGTTTGTTTTGATTTCCCTGTAAGCCATGAAAAGGAAAATTATGCTTTGAAAATAGGAGTGGGGTATAAGTTAAAAGTAGGGAAGAATAAAGTGACTCTTGAAGAATAAAGTCAATTCCTTTTATAGTTGGGATAAGCTACAAAGACTCCATAATCATTAATGCGGTATTCCATCGAGAAATTAAAAGCCTTGGTTTCGCCTTTTGCAAATGGTTGATAAATCATGTATGATTGCCATGATTCTGTTAGTGTATGTTGGATTATTTTGAGATCAGCATATATCCAGGAACTGATCTTCCTCGTAATATTTTTTTCATAATCTTTTTTCCTATAGTCCATTGCGGCCAGGAAATTGTTCTTATAGTTGCCTTCTTTATCAAGCAATACAAGGAATAATTCTCTGATTATTGAACAATCAGTAGGGATTGATGCCAAATTGTTTGAGGATCGTATTATAATTGATTTTTCGGTACACACTAACAAAATATCGAAATCCTTATGGGTAGTGATTTTTCCAACAATAGAATAATCTGCTTTTTCAAGTGAGTCACCTTCTTTCCTTTCAATAATTTTAAAAAAGCTTGCCCCGGTATTTTTATCTAAATCCACTTTTTCTACAGATGAGTAATCAATTAAAAAACTATCGGTAATAGCAATCTCTTTTGTGGTTTTTAAAACCTCTTTAAATGTTAATGGCTTTTGCGCCGAAGCGAAAAGAATGACAGATAAAAGAAATATAGTGCAGAAAAATCTCATTCGCATTTAAAGTTAAAAAGAAATAATTATCCGGAAATACCACCTTCATGTTAGTCTTTCAATAGGGAATCCAGTTTCTCAATCGTCTCTTTGAACTTATAAAGATCATTGTGACTGCCTCCATTGATGGTTATTAATTCATCGCTTGCTTTCAGGAAATGATTCAGTTTTTTAGAATTATCATAAGTTACAACCCAATCATCAGTACCATGAAAAATAGTAATAGGAATTTTTATTTTTTCAAGATATTCATGAGTGGGGATTTTATAGTGTATCATCCAATCAATTGGATAAAAGGGAAGATAATGTTTGATAACTGAAGGATAATCATAATAAGGTGTTTCAAGGATCAATCTTTTACAAGATTGTAGTGATGCAAGATGCGCTGCAATACCAGTCCCCATGCTTTTACCATAGATAATGATACTGTCAGCACTAAATCTTGAGCGGGCAAAATTGTACATATAATTTGCCCAGTCATATAAGGTCTGCTCGGTGAACTTGCCGGTGCTTTTTCCAAAACCGGGATAATCTATTATCCAAACCTCATATCCATGCCTTGTGAAATAGGGAGGATACTTAGCATACCAGGAAATATTTTTTTTATTTCCATGGAAATACAGAACAACGCCTTTGGTTACCGTATCACTAGAAAAGAACTGAACAATATTCAAATTTGAATTTTCAGTTATTGGAATATTGATATCCTTATGTTTTTCAGGAAAGTCATAGTTGTGATCTTTTTTCAATGTTACCGGGTGAAATAGAATATAATCCTGCAAAAAATAAAGAGCAACACCACCGAGGATGTAAATAATTATTAGGGTCTTAAACCATTTCCAAACTTTTTTATAATTGATTTTCATTTGGGCAAAGATGAAAACAAAAAAGGACATGAGCGAATCATGTCCTTACATTAAACCTATATTGAACCCTATAAGCGACTAAAATAATTCCTGACTCTTCCAGACATATTGGTGTTTATCTCACTTATTATGCACCTGGTTATCTCATCGTCATGTGGTGGATGATCCTGTCTGCGATTTACCAGCTGTTTATCACTTTCAGTCAAAGCTCTTTCATCACCCGTGTAGGTTGAAAATTCTGTACACCAGTTATGATTACCACGAATATCATCACTCCATAACCATCTACCACCTGAATCGCGGACATTTATCTGGAGGTTACCTTCAGATAGCATCGATCTTTTTGTCGTTGTAATTTTTGCAAACACTTTTTTATATTCTTTTACAACTGAATCGGGACGATAAACTGTTTCTTTTACAACAATATCTTTTGAAACTTCTCTTGTGCTTCTTTCATCTCTTGTTCTGCCAATATCAAAAGTGCTGAAACGAAAATCAACAAACTGATCTGGCTGGATGTTGCGACTATTTGCATCCCATGAACTATAGAATTTTACAAACTGATTGCCGGTATTATTTTGCAACTGAAGCAGCAGGTCATTCTCAAGATTTGTGATTTCATAATCGCTGTAGGAACTATACCTGTAACGATTGTTTTCAATTGGCATCACCA
>DASYQG010000162.1:0-13582 GCA_036005825.1 Chitinophagaceae bacterium
CTTCAATGCTGTTTGCCCGCCAAGCTGAACAATGACTCCATCCGGCTTTTCATGTTCAATTATTTCCCAGATATGTTCCCAATAAACCGGTTCGAAATAAAGTTTATCAGCCATATCAAAATCAGTACTCACTGTTTCGGGGTTGCAGTTGATCATGATGGATTCATAACCACATTCTTTTATGGCGAGCAAACCATGTACACAACAATAATCAAATTCAATTCCCTGCCCGATACGATTCGGGCCGGAACCGAGAACAATAATTTTTTTCTTATCGCTGCGTTTACTTTCATTTTCTCCACCTCTTTCAAAAGTGGAATAGAAATAAGGAGTTTTTGCCTCAAACTCTGCGCTGCAGGTATCCACCATTTTAAACACACGGGTAATGCCAAGTTTCTTTCTTAATTCATATACTTCATCCTCTGTTCCGTCGTTCATAATGCGGCAGAGTTGTTCATCACTAAAGCCCATGGCTTTTGCTTCCCGCAACAACTCGATAGGAAGTGAATTCATTTTATATTTCCTGATCTCAACTTCAAGATTGCAGATCTTTTGTATCTCATAAATGAACCAGCGGTCAATGCCATTGGTTGCTTTTGAAATTGTATTTACACTTACACCCATCATCAAAGCATCTTTGATACGGAAAATGCGATCCCACTTGGGGATTTTAATATGCTCAAGGATCTCTTCTGCATGCATCATGCTTTTGCCATAATAGCCCAGGCCAACTGCATTGTTCTCCAAACTCTGACAAGCTTTTTGAACGGCTTCGGCAAAACTTCTTCCGATCGCCATTACTTCACCTACGCTTTTCATTTGCAGGCCAAGTGTATCATTGGCGCCTTTGAACTTATCAAAATTCCAACGTGGAATTTTTACAATTACATAGTCAAGCGCCGGCTCAAAGAATGCTGATGTAGTTTTTGTGATCTGGTTTTCTAATTCATCAAGGTAATAACCGATGGCAAGCTTCGCTGCGATCTTTGCAATTGGATAGCCGGTGGCTTTTGATGCAAGCGCAGATGAACGGCTAACCCTTGGATTAATTTCGATCGCAATTATTTCTTCAGTATCCGGATTTAAAGCAAACTGAACGTTACAACCACCGGCAAAATTGCCAAGATCACGCATCATTTTAATGGCAGTATTACGCATCAGTTGCATGGCAGTATCGCTCAAGGTCATTGCAGGGGCTACAGTAATTGAATCACCTGTATGCACACCCATCGGATCAAAATTTTCCACACTGCAAATAATACATACATTATCATTTGCATCACGAAGAAGCTCCAGCTCAAATTCTTTCCAACCCAATACTGCTTTTTCAACAAGTACTTCATGAATTGGTGAAGCCTCCAATCCGCGGTTCAATGCTTCATCTAAAAAATCTTTATTTAGAACAAAACCTCCACCAGTACCGCCAAGTGTAAAT
Source organism: Chitinophagaceae bacterium (assembly GCA_036005825.1). Classification (GTDB taxonomy): domain Bacteria; phylum Bacteroidota; class Bacteroidia; order Chitinophagales; family Chitinophagaceae; genus VBAS01. The sequence continues at coordinate 1,436 of DASYQG010000162.1, forward strand.
GAAGGACGAATTACAAGCGGAAATCCGATTTCCTGGGCAAATTCTTTTCCCTCTAAATGTGAATTAGCTGTTTTAGCAGGAGCGACAGGCACGCCGAGCTGGATCATCCACTGGCGGAATTTTTCCCTGTCTTCAGCTTTATCAATTGCTTTTATATCTACACCGATCAAACGAACATTGTATTGTTTCCATATTCCAAGATCCTCTGCTTCTTTGGCAAGATTCAATGCTGTTTGTCCGCCCATGGTTGGTAATACAGCATCAATTTGATTTTCCTGCAGGATCTGTTCAATACTCTCAACCGTTAGTGGCAAAAGATATACACGGTCGGCCATCATCGGATCGGTCATGATGGTGGCAGGGTTACTATTGATAAGAATTACTTTAATTCCTTCTTCTCGTAAACTTCTTGCTGCTTGTGTACCGGAATAATCGAACTCACATGCCTGGCCAATGATGATGGGGCCAGAACCAATAATCAATACTGATTTAATCGAAGGATCTTTCGGCATTTTTGGGTTTTAATTTTATAGCTGGCAACCGTAAGGACATAAAAAAACCGGGTTTGATACCCGGGGTGCAAAAGTAAGGGAAACGGAGATTTTGATGTATTCTTATTTCAAATAAATTTTAATTCCGTTATAAATGTTCAATTGTTGTGGAAAGATGCGATCTCATAGTCGTCAAGGACAACCTCATTAGGGTTTTGGGGTTTCATTTTTCTCTCATCACGGGCTTTCATTCTTTTTACCCAACTGGTACGGGCTTCCTGTCCTTTTACGGCGCCGATAAATAATCCGCCCACAACAACGGCTGCAATAAAGATCTTGTGGTTAAATTGTTTCATCTGTCAAAGGTTTATGGTATTTGGAAAATTCTATCACTGGTTTTCACAAGCACTACCTTTCGGTATCTATTGGAGAAGGTCTAACACTTTTAAGACAAATGGCGTTCCAGATTTGTTGCATATTGAAATAAAAAAAATCCAATTAATTCCACACTAGTGAAATTAACTGGACTCAATGAGTAGTTTATTTACTATTTGTTAATTGAAATGTTGACGATATAGCTCCCTGACTCGAAAAATTCTATTTCAACTTCTTCTGTTCCTATATTAAATTTTGCCCTGAATGGAAAGATTACTTCTATAAGGGTTGTCTCGGTACTTTTCAGATGAGATTCAAGTGAGGTCAGTCTTTCATAGTGACCTTTTAACACCTGTACATTATCTACTGTGTAACGTGGCATTGTAGCACCAGAACTGGTTTGGGCTCCGCCCGTCGTATTGCTAACAACAATTTTTATCCTTGCCAGGGGATCGGATGTATACTCTACTTCTACATCTCTTACCGATCCTGTTTTACTGTGAACGATATACGGATGTTCATTTTTACCAATGTAAGCATCTTTTTTCCAGAAGCCCTCTACAACACTATCCTGTGCTCCCTCTCTTTTCATCGTCATTTTACCCCTTCCTTCACGAAGGCCCTTTAAATATTTTCCTTCAAATACATTTTTATTGCTCCATGTATATGTTCCCTGTCCATCGGGAATTCCATTTTTAAATTCTCCTTCATAAGTGTCTATGCCAACAGCTTTTCCTTTGCCATGGGCTTTATTCTTTTTGCAATCCCCGGTATAAGTTCCTTTTAAGGATTCTTTATCTACTTCGCAGGTTTGGCTGTATGCCGCAAAGGATAATAAAAGCAAGACAATAGCAGCAGCTTTTATTTTTAGAACAATAGTTTTGGTCATGCGGTTTTTATTTAATCCGAAATTAAGCAATGATTAAAATAGATGGGCAAGGTTTGTGTTAATTTGCTCTTTGAATGATAAAAGGCAAGTTTTCCATATCACATGCTGCTTTGATCCTGCTTCTATTCTCATTTTTAAAAGCTGAAAGCCAAACCGTGGTTTCTAAATATCCGCAGGGGTATTTTTCCAATCCTTTAAACATTCCCATGTCGCTAAGTGCAAATTTTGGCGAATTAAGAACTAATCATTGGCACATGGGTCTTGATATAAGAACTGATCAGAAAGTAAACTATCCTGTTTTTGCTTCAGCCGATGGTTATGTGGCACATATTGGTATCAGGCCACAGAGTTTTGGGAAATTTATTATTATCAACCATCCAGACGGGTATTCTACTTTGTATGCGCATTTGAATGAGTTTTATCCTGCATTAGAAAAATATGTAAGAGAAAAACAAACTGAGAAAGAATCCTGGGCTATCGAACTTGATTTTACTGACAAGGATTTTAAGGTAAAGAAGGGAAATGAGATCGCTAAAAGTGGAAATACAGGTGGCTCACAGGGTCCACATTTACATTTCGAAATAAGGGAAACAAAAACCGACAGGAGTCTTAACCCTTTATTGTTTGGGATGCCCTTGCAAGATGATGTTGCACCTACTTTATTAAAGCTCGCAATGTATGATCGCAGCATAAGTACGTACGAGCAAACACCAAAAATATTTTCTTTAAAGAAAACCGACAGTGGTTATATCATTCCGAAAGTGCCAATATTGAAGACTGGTTTTAAAACTTTAAGTTTTGCGATCCAGGCCGTCGATAAATTTACCGGTTCACAAAACGGTAACGGGATCTACACTGCGCGTATTTTTAAAGATGAAGAACCCATAGCAGAATTTATTCTTGACCAGATCGATTATAGCGAAACCGAGTATGTCAATTCCCAAATAGACTATCGTTATTATAAAGCTGGTAAAGGTTACTTTCAGCATATTTCACCTTTACCTGGCCGGGAAGAAAGGATCTATCATCTTTATAATAAGGATGGCTTAATTCACCTGGATGATACTTTGCAACATACTATCACTATTCAAGTCGGGGATGCAAATGAAAATTTTTCAAGTACCAGCTTCCTCATCCAATTTACAGATAGTATTGCTATTTATAGAGCTGCCCCAAAGTCTGATAACTTTATTCCAGGCAATGTAAATGTTATAGAAAAAAAGGACTTCGAAGCATTTCTTCCGGAAAGGTGTATATATGATACCATTCAGCCAGTTTATAATTACACCGATGCTACCTTACCGAATGCTGTTTCTGCTTTGCACCAGTTGAATGATAATAGCTACCCGGTACATGAAGAAATGACTATTAGGATCAAACCGACGATCCAGGTTAAAAAAGAATGGCGTGATAAAATTGTGATCCAAAGAAACGGTGGCAACGCTGTATTAAAGCCAGTATGGCAAGAAGAATGGCTCTCAGCAAAAACTGGGGCGTTTGGAACTTTCATAGCATTAGTTGATCTAACTCCTCCACAATTAAATAGTATTGGAAAAGGAGATACTGTAAATCTGAGTCCTGCATCAAGAATCGTATTTACGCCAACTGATAATTCCGGAATAAAAAGTTTTCATGCGGAACTGGATGGCAAATGGCTAATGTTCACCAATGATAAAGGAAGAAGCTGGATCTACAATTTTGATGAGCAATGCCCTTTTGGTGTGCATGAATTAAAAGTTAGAGTAGAAGATATAGTGGGAAATGCTACGGAGAAAACATGGTGGTTTAAGAAATATCCATACACTCCACCACCATCAAAGAAAAAAAAGAAAACTACTGCTAAAAAGAAAACAGTAGTAAAGAAAAAATAATAAACACAATGGTAACACTTCAGGAAGGAGATAAGGCACCCTTATTTACAGGCAAAGACCAGGACGGGAAAAAAATTTCTTTATCCGATTATAAAGGCAAAAAATTGATCTTGTATTTCTATTCAGAAGCGGGTTCTCCTACATGCACCATTGAATCCTGCAATCTCAGGGATAATTATTCTTTATTAAAGAAAAAAGGTTTTGAAGTGTTGGGTGTAAGCCCGGATAATGAAAGCAGGCAAAAGAAATTTGAAATAAAATATAAACTTCCATTTCCATTAATAGCCGATAATGAGAATAAAATAACCAGTGCGTATGGTGTACATGACATGAAAAAATTATTTGGCCGTGAATACATGGGTATTCTTCGAACCACATTTGTCATTGATGAAAAAGGAATCATTCGAAAAATATTCCATAAGCCAAAGAACAAGGCCCATGCGCAGGAGATATTGAAGGCCTTTGAATGAACCTCCTTACCGTTAGGATTTCGCAATTGTATATTCTAATTTTATTGGATAAGCAACCCCTATATTCAAAGCTTCGATTTATCTACAAACCCAAAACAATCATTATGAAACGATCACTTTTATTTGGTCTGCTTTTTATAGTTATTAATTCTATAGCGCAAGACGAAACAACAATAATTAAAACACCAGTTAAAGAAGATGCCATTAATACAAAAGTGTTTTATTCTCAAAAAGCCATTAACACAAAAACGGTAGAGGTTCATCCTAAAGGCATAATGGACTTTAGTATCGATCACTATTTTGGTGATCTCGCTGGTGATAATGGCGGTGTCAGGCACGGTTTCTTTGGATTAGACGCTATTAAAGATGTACGCATAGGTTTTCAGGTCGGCCTAAGTGACCGGTTAAATATGATCATTGCAAGGGCAAAGGGTTCTGGTTTTGTAACCAATCAATATGAATTTGGATTGAAATACCAGGTACTAAGACAAAAAGACAATGATCCATCACATCCACTTTCTCTTACAATTTTTGCAAACGATGTATTGTCTGCCATGAAAGCAACAGATACTGCCTTGCATCTTGAAAATTCGTTTGAGGATTTTGGCAGTCGTCATAGCCAGGTGGTACAAGTGTTAGCAGCAAGAAAGTTTGGCAAAGTGAGTTTACAATTGAATCCGCTTTATCTGCATACAAATTATGTTGAGCCCGGGGCCCAGGAAAATCTATTTGCAGTGGGGGGAGCCATACGAATACCGTTAAGCAAAAAACTAATTTTCCTTGCCGATTATTTTCACACGTTCAGATCACAGGAAAGCATAGATTTTTTTAATTCTAAGGGGATAGGTTTTCATGATCCATTTGGAATTGGTTTTGAGATCATAACGGAAGGTCACGTATTTCACTTGAATTTTACTAACGCAACTGATATTTTAGAGAATCGTTTTATACGAGCTACGACATCTTCATGGTCAGATGGTGAATTTCGATGGGCATTTACCCTTACAAGGAATTTTATTTTGTTCAGGCCAAAGAGTACAAAAGCAAAATAGCTGAAATTTATTTACATGGGTTAAAAATTGATCTGTCAATTTCAGGATTGACGATATAGTTGCTGTAGGTTGTCACAAGTCCGTCTTCAATGCGTACCGATCTTACAACAAAACTTAATCCATTATCAAAAGCCTTATATGTATAGTCACATGTCAGCTCGGGTTGATTTCCGCCCGGCCATAACGAAACGACCCTTTTAATAATATACGAGGTGTTGTCGAAATAATAGATGTATTGACTTTTATCAGCCCTTTTTAATTTTATTTTGTAGTAAGCGGTATCGTTTATTTTTTCAATCCCTAAGTATTTTATGGTATTTCCTTTTTCAGCATAATCAATAAGCGGACCGTGGATGTCTAGTGCTTTTTGATCCCGTTTTATTTCATATTTGGACTTTTTATTAGATGATTTTTTTGATTCAGTTCCAGAGGGACAAATCCAGCCTTCTTTTTTTGTAGCAATGCCTTTACTTGGTTTCCCGTTAGCCATGCCTTCCGTACATGCAGCACTATCGTGAATAATATAACTTTTGAATGAAGTCTCAAGCTTGCTGGACTTATTTGTGCCTTCAAAAGTTATTGTTCTTATTGATTTGATTTTTTCATAACCACCAATAGCCTCAATGTGTTTTTGAATGATCTCATCTGCGGTTTGTGATTTGGCTTTTGAAATAAGAAGAAAAATGGGAAAGAAAAGTAATATTATTCTTGCCTGGCTCATAGCAGGAAATTACAAAAAAAATTTACTCTAAAACCCATTCTACTTCTCCAAACTCAAATCTTTCTTCTATTGAGTGTTGAGTGATCAATTGACCTGTCTCTGAAACTCCTTTTATTATTGTTTCAAAAACACGATTGCCTTTTTTTAGTTTTACTTTTTCATCTTTTTTATAAAGATGGGTTTGATATTTATTAAAAAGGATATCAAAATTTCCAGCGATCAATAGTTGATGATTATTTTCAATGATAGAACAAAGCTCTTTAGCAAGTTTAATAGGCTCAAAGTTTTTACCGGTTATTTGTTTTAAGGAAACAGGGTTCGGCAGATCGGGATCAAAAACCGATTGATTGATATTTACCCCAATCCCAATAACCGACCATTGCCAACTGCCAACTACCGACTGACTGCTTTTAATGATATTCTCAATCAGGATTCCCCCTGCCTTCCTGTCACGCCAATAAAGATCATTGGGCCATTTAATTCTTGTTTCATCACCGGCATATTTTGAAAAAAGATCCCAAGTGCTGATGGCTATGCTAACACTCAATTTGAATTGGTCGGGAACGCTTAATGGGAAAGGATTTAACAAGATGCTAAGAGCAATGTTAGCATCTTTTTCAGACACCCAATTCTTACCACGTTGCCCTTTACCAGCAGTTTGTTCGTGTGAAAAAATAGCCATACCATGCTGAGCCTCACCATGTCCGTCCGGCAGAATATCTCCATGAATAAGCCTCATGGCATATTTGTTGGTACTATCAATTGATTGCAGCTCAATAAAAGGCTTTCCAATTGGATTGCCGGCAAATGGTAGTGGCAATTAATTACTATTTTTGACAAAGTAAATCAGTTTATCGTTTCAGGTTTATAGTTTATGGTTATAAATCATGAAATGACTACCTCAAAAACGATAAACGGCAAACTATAAACCATAAACAAAAAATTATTGGAACAATTGTCAGTATTGGCTACAAGAAAAAAGAAAAGCACGGTCCGGTTAACGAAGAATTCAAAACTCATTAAAACCATCATCAACGCCATACAGGAGAAAAAAGGTGAAAACATTATTTCACTTGACCTGAGAAAAGTAAACGAAGCTGTGGCAGATTTTTTTATTATTTGTGAAGCAAGCAATCAGCCTCAGGTCAGGGCTATTTCGGATTTTGTAGAGCATGAAATGAAAGAGAAATGTGATGAGTATCCATATCGCCACGAAGGCATGAAGAACCTGCAATGGGTTTTGATCGATTATGTAAATGTGGTAGTACATGTGATGCTTACGGAAACAAGGAAATTTTATAAGCTGGAAGAAATGTGGAGTGATGCCGTGGCACATGAACATGACGAAAACTAAACAGCTTTGGATAAAGTATATAAATTAAAATCTAATCATTAAAGAAAACAGGTTACCTGGGAGAAGAAAGAAAAAATGTCACAAGATCAATTTAATAAAAACGAAAAATTTCCACGGTTTCAACAAAACCGTGATGAGAATAATAAAAAAGGCGGACCTAAATTCAGCAATTACTGGGTATGGGCCATATTATTAGCTACAGTTATAGGATTTAGTATTTTCAATCCACTTGGCAAAAGAACACAGCCAATTACTGTAGGTGATTTCAAGGAGATGTTAATTAGGCATCATGTTGAAAAATATGTTGAAGTGCCTAATAAGAATATTGTAAGGGTTTCAATAAAGAAGGATAGTCTTCGCTATTACACGGACAAAATGCCTACGAACGCTATTACAAATAAAAAGGATGAAAAGCCGCCACAGTTCAGTTTTGAATCAAATGAGCGGTTCAGAGAAGAAATTCTTGAATTTAAAAAGCAAAACCCGACAAGTTTTCCAAATGATTTAGACAAGATCAATGACCCTTATGTTTCTGAAAAAGACAGTACATGGTTTTCGGGTGCATTGAATTTTCTTTTACCAGTCTTACTCTTTCTTGCAATATGGATCTTGCTAATGCGCAAAATGAGCGGCGGAGGCGGTGCAGGTGGTGGCCCGGGCGGTATTTTTAATATTGGTAAATCAAAAGCTACTTTATTCGATAAAGGCACAAAAGTAAATATCACGTTTGCGGATGTTGCAGGGCTTGATGAAGCGAAAGTGGAAGTAATGGAGATCGTCGACTTTTTAAAGAATCCCAAGAAATATACAAACCTCGGTGGTAAAATTCCAAAAGGCGCATTGTTGATCGGTCCTCCGGGTACCGGTAAAACACTTCTTGCAAAAGCAATGGCCGGTGAAGCACAGGTTCCATTCTTTAGTTTAAGTGGTAGTGATTTCGTTGAAATGTTTGTGGGTGTTGGTGCCAGCCGTGTCCGTGATCTTTTTAAACAAGCAAGAGAAAAAGCTCCTTGTATAATTTTTATTGATGAAATTGATGCCATTGGCCGTGCAAGAGGAAAGAATGTAATGATGAGCAACGATGAAAGAGAGAGCACATTGAATCAATTGCTCGTGGAAATGGATGGTTTTGGAACTGACGCAGGCATTATAGTTTTAGCAGCAACTAACCGTCCGGATGTATTGGATAATGCATTACTTCGTCCAGGTCGTTTTGATAGGCAGATCTCAATTGATAAACCAGATCTGAAAGGAAGAGAAGCGATCTTCAAAGTGCATTTAAAACCAATAAAGCTTTCCGAAAAAGTTGATATACATAAATTGGCTGAGCAAACTCCGGGATTTGCCGGCGCAGATATAGCTAATGTTTGTAATGAAGCGGCATTGATAGCGGCAAGAAAAGGAAAGCAATCGGTAGAGATGGCCGATTTCCAGGATGCAGTGGATAGAGTGATCGGTGGTCTTGAAAAGAAAAACAAAATCATTTTACCGGAAGAGAAAAAAATTATTGCCTTCCACGAAGCTGGTCATGCTATTTGCGGTTGGTATTTTGAACATGCTTATCCTTTATTGAAAGTAACTATTGTACCAAGAGGAACTGCCGCCTTAGGTTATGCGCAGTACACTCCTAAAGAGCAATATTTATATAACATTGATCAATTAATGGATCAGATCTGTATGACATTAGGGGGTCGTGCAGCCGAAGATATTTTCTTTGATAAAATTTCTACAGGTGCACAAAATGATCTGCAGCAGATAACAAGAATTGCTTACTCAATGGTGACGGTTTATGGAATGAATGATAAAGTAGGAAGAGTAAGTTTTTATGATCCTCAGCAGGAAAATTCTTTTACAAAACCTTATTCTGAAGAAACATCAAAAATAATAGACCAGGAAGTACGTAAGCTGATAGATGATGGATACGCAAGAACAAGACAGCTATTAGTAGAAAAAAAGGAACAAGTAAGAATTGTAGCTGAAGCGTTATTAGATAAAGAAGTTCTTTTCCAAAGTGATGTGGAAGCATTGATCGGTAAAAGGCCATTTGAAGAAAAGAAAGTGTTGGATGTTCCGATCGTAGAATCAATAACAGAGGAGGTGAAGCCTGTTGAAAAGCCTGTTGAGAAAAAGTCTCCTGAAGAAGGAACGGCAGGCGCCGGATCGGGTATGTTCCCGCTGCCGGCATAATTAAATAACCGGAATGAAATTCTCTCCATCAAAAGAATCAATTCTCAAAAAAATCAGAAAGGCGTTGAGTCATTCAACGCCTCTTCCTTTTCCGCAAAGCGAGGGCAATCAACCAATATTTCCTCCATCATCAGAAGAGTTAGAAGTAGTATTTGCCGAACAATTCAATGGATTAGGCGGCCGGTTTATTTTTTGTGTCAATCGGCAAGAGCTGGCTTTTCAATTTAATAGTCTTATAAAAAAAAGCGACTGGCAAAAAGTTTACTGTATTGAAAACAAAATAAAAGAACTTGTTGGGAGTTCGGCAGAAGAAAGATTTACTGAAAAGGATCTTGCCGATTGTGATGTAAGTGTAACCGGGTGTGAATATCTCGTTGCCCGTACAGGCAGTATTGTAATGACTGCCGCACAATCTTCGGGAAGAACAACCAGCGTATATGCGCCTATTCATATTTGCATTGCATTTACCAGCCAGCTTGTATATGATGTGAAAGACGCATTGGTTTTGATCAAAGAAAAATATAATGATAAGCTTCCCTCACTTATCACATTCGCCACTGGTCCAAGCCGCACTGCCGATATTGAAAAGACCTTAGTGGTAGGCGTACATGGCCCCAAAGAAGTATATTGTTTTTTAGTTGATGCATAGCTTCCTGCTTCGTACTTTTAGTAAATGAAAAAACCTGAGGTTTACCAGCTTTTTGTATATGGTTCATTGCGCAGCGGTTTTCGCAGCCCTGCTTATGAATATATCAGCCGTTATTTTGATTTGGTTGGTGAAGCGAAAGTAAAAGGTGAATTATTTGATCTTGGAACTTATCCTGCTGCAAAGCCAACAAGTACAAATAAATTTATTATTGGTGAATTATACAGGATCAGGAATGAGAAGGAATTTTCCTGGGCAATAGGTCAGCTTGATGATTATGAAGGTGTGAATGTTGCTTTTGATGAAATGCTGCTTTATCGTCGTGAAATAACAGAAGTGCAAATTGATAATAAAGTAACCAACGCCTGGATATACTGGTATGTTGGTGATGTGAAAGATAAACCAGTAATTGACTCGGGTGATGTGCTTCAATACATGGAACAAAAGAAACAATCGCTTTCGTGACATTAGCTTCTAATAAAAAAATATACTTCCTTTCAGACTTTCATCTCGGTGCGCCGGATGCAGCTTCGAGTCTTCAACGGGAAAAACAAGTGGTTCGGTTTCTTGATGAAATTAAAAATGACGCTGCTGAGATCTTTATTGTTGGCGATATGTTTGATTTCTGGTATGAATACAGGAAAGTTGTTCCCAAAGGATATACAAGATTGTTGGGGAAGCTTGCTGAATTATCTGATGCAGGTATTCCTATGCATTTTTTTGTAGGCAATCATGATATGTGGATGAGAGATTATTTTTTAAAAGAACTGAATATTCCTATTTATTTTGAGCCGAAGGAATTTGAAAGAAATGGGAAGAAATTTTTAATAGGACATGGCGATGGATTGGGTCCCGGGGATAAAGGCTACAAGTTTTTAAAAAAAATATTTCGCAATCCTTTTTGTAAATGGCTGTTTGGTATTCTTCCGCCCTATTTAGGGATGGGATTGGCTAATTATCTCAGCCGGCGCAGCAGGGCGCAGACAGGGGCATCTGAAGAAGTTTTTTTGGGAGAGGAGAAGGAATGGCTGATAATTTATTGTAAAGAGATATTAAAGGAAAAAAAGTTTGATTTTTTTGTGTTTGGGCATAGACACTTAGCCATCGATTTTCGTCTAAAGGATAGTTGCCGGTATATTAACCTGGGAGATTGGATACATTATTATACGTATGCCGTGTTTGATGGGAATAATTTACAATTAAGGTCGTTTTTAAATAAGAATGAAAAAATAATCAGGCGATAAATGCTAAAACGGACAACGATATTTTTTTTACTTTTTACTTTTTACTTTGCCAGCAATGCACAAACCGATACATTATTTGTACCTCTTAAAAAAATAAAAGGCGATATCACTGCATTTGCAGCGGATAACTTTGATAATATTTATTTGTTGAATTCTTACGACCAGTTAAAAAAGATAGATGCAAACGGTGATTCGGTGGCTGTTTTTAATAACGTGAGAAAGTATGGCAAAGTAGCACAGCTAGATGTTACAAATCCATTAAGGGTGCTGCTTTATTACAAAGATTTTTCTACAATTGTTATTCTTGATCGTTTATTAAGTGTTCGCAGCACCATTGATCTGCGGAAACAGGATGTCTTCCAGGTGCAGGCCGTTTGTTTGTCTTATGACAATAAGATATGGGTGTACGATGAGTTTGAACATAAATTGAAGAAGATCGATGAGGATGGTAAATTGCTTTTTGCTACTTCAGATTTCCGCCAGCTTTTTGATGAAGCATTTTCTTTTACCTCCATCTGCGACCAGGATGGATATCTTTATTTATATGATAAGAACAAAGGAGTGTACGTATTCGATTATTACGGCAGTTTAAAAAATATATTCTCCCTGACCGGCTATGATAATTTTAAAACGGTTGGGAAATTTATCACCGGTACCCGTCATGATTCACTGATGCGTTACCAGCCATCGAACTTACTTTTACAGGAAATAAAGATGCCGGAGACTTTCCGTAAAGCACAATCCATACTTTTTACTACCACAAAAGCCTACGCCTTAAAAAATGATGAGCTTGAAATTTATCAACTACGTTAAAGCCTTTTTTATTTTTTACTTTTGATTTTCAAAT
>DASYQG010000163.1:0-4083 GCA_036005825.1 Chitinophagaceae bacterium
GTGGATGATTTTATTGCTGAGGCAAAACCAGAAGATAAAATGAATTATATCCGCCAGGAACAAGCGAATGGTAAACTGGTTGCTATGATGGGCGATGGAACAAACGATGCACCTGCTTTGGCACAGGCAGATGTTGGTGTATCAATGAATAGCGGTACACAAGCAGCAAAGGAAGCGGGCAATATGGTTGATCTGGATAATGATCCAACAAAACTGATCGAAGTCGTTGAGATCGGAAAACAATTATTAATAACAAGAGGAACACTCACAACTTTTTCAATTGCCAATGATGTGGCCAAATATTTTGCAATAGTTCCGGCGTTATTCATTGCATCAATTCCATCATTGCAAGCGTTGAATATTATGAACCTGGCAAGTCCTGAATCAGCTATTTTATCAGCAATTATTTTTAATGCATTGATCATTCCTGCATTGATACCACTTGCCTTAAGCGGAGTTCAATACAGACCTATAGGCGCTTCAGCTTTATTAAGAAGAAATCTTTTGATCTATGGATTGGGTGGAGTAATCGTACCATTTATTGGGATAAAACTGATCGATTTGTTATTGGGATTATTTATGCAATGATTAAAATAATTTGAAATGAAAAAAAATTTATTAATATCTCTGAAGGTAACACTGGTAATGATCATTCTTTGTGCAGTCTTATATCCCTTACTGATTGCTGCAATTGGTAAAGCAACACCGGGTGGTGGAAAGGGAAAAACTCTTTCTGTTAATGGCAAGGTCGTAGGTTATGAACTTATCGGGCAGAAGTTTACAGACGATAAATATTTTTGGGGACGTCCATCAGCTGTTGATTATAATGCAGCTGGCTCAGCAGGGAGTAATAAGGGTCCTTCCAATCCAGATTATTTACAAATTGTAAAAGACAGGATCGATACATTTTTAATTCATGATCCCGGGGTAAAAAAAGAAGAGATACCCACAGATCTTGTTACAGCAAGTGGCAGCGGTCTTGATCCTGATATTTCACCGGCATCTGCTTATGTACAAGTAAAACGTATTGCCGCGATTCGTAACGTTCCAGAAGATAAAATAAGAACTTTGGTGGAACAACATATTGAAAAAACAGTACTGGGCCCTTCCGTAGTAAATGTTTTAAAACTAAATATCGCTTTAGACAGTTTGAAATGAATTATTTTAAAGGTGATAAAATGAAAAAGATGGTATTTGTAACAATGTTGCTGACAAGCATAAATTTAATTGCTCAGGACACGGCATCAAACCCTCAAACTTCAAACCCATTAAGTCTTAGCGGCTTTGCAGAAGCTTATTATAGTTATGATTTCAATAAACCCGTTGATAATAATCGCCCCTGGTTTTTATACAGTCATAACCGGCACAATGAGTTTAACGTAAACCTTGCTTTTGTAAAAGGGAGTTACAATGCAGAAAGGATAAGGGCCAATGTAGCAATTGCAGTTGGTACTTATATGAATGCTAACTATGCAGCCGAACCGGGTGTATTGAAAAATATTTATGAAAGCAACGTAGGAGTAAAGATTTCAAAGAATAAAAATCTATGGATTGATGCTGGGATTTTTTCATCACATATTGGGTTTGAAAGTGCCCACTCGCCCAGTTGTCTTGTTTTAACAAGAAGTGTCATTGCCGAAAACTCTCCTTATTATGAAAGTGGTGCAAAGATCACTTATACCTCTGATAACACTAAGTGGTGGTTCAGTGCTCTTGCACTCAATGGATGGCAAAGAATTCAACGTGTATCCGGTAATTCATTGATGAGTTGGGGCACACAAATTACTTTTACCCCCTCTGATAAAGTATCTTTAAATTATAGCACATTTATCGGAACCGACAAGCCTGATAGTGTAAGGCAGATGCGAATATTCCATGATGTATATGGGATATTCCATCTGAACGATAAAATTGAATTGATACTCGGCCTCGATATAGGCCAGGAACAAGTAACCAAAGGAAGCGACGATTACAATACATGGTATGGAGCGGCCGGAATTCTACAGTATTCTTTCAACGATAATTGGGCTATGGCGATCAGGGGTGAATATTATAATGATGAACATGGTGTAATTATCAGCACCGGCACTCCAAATGGCTTCAAGACCTCTGGTTTTTCATTTAATATTGATCGTAACATCGGTAAACATTTAAAATGGAGAACAGAATATAGGATATTTAATAGTAAAGATGAAATTTTTGTGAAGAATGGCGAATTCATAAAAAACAACAATGCAATAACAACCTCGTTGGCATTAACATTTTAATGAACGAACAGGAAAATAGAGATAAAAGGGTTCAACAGTTTTTGGAACTTAATCAGAAAGCAAGCCGCGGCAAGCTGAAGATCTATATTGGCATGAGTGCCGGTGTAGGCAAAAGTTATCGTATGCTGCAGGAGGCTCATAGTCTTTTGCGTAGCGGAGTAAATATAAAGATCGGCTATATAGAAACGCATAGAAGAAAGGAAACGGAAGAATTAGTAGAGGGGTTACCTGTGATCCCGAGAAGAAAAGTTTTTTACAAAGGAAAAGAGCTCGATGAATTGGATGTGCAAGCTGTGCTGTTATTGCATCCCGATGTGGTGATCGTTGATGAATTGGCACACACAAATATTCCCGGCAGCAAAAATGAGAAAAGATGGCAGGATGTGATCGATATCCTGGATGCAAGTATTGATGTGATCACGGCGGTGAATATTCAGCACATTGAAAGCATCAATGAAGATGTAAAACAAATAACAGGTGTTGAAGTAGCAGAACGGGTGCCGGATAAACTTCTTCAACTCGCTGATGAAGTAGTGAATATCGACCTTACCGCTAAAGAATTGATCACACGTTTAAAGGAAGGAAAGATCTATGATCATGCTAAAGTGCAACAGGCATTAACCAATTTTTTTCAACCTGAAAAAATTCTACAACTCCGTGAGCTGGCATTAAAAGAAGTGGCCGGGCAGGTAGAAAGAAAAGTAGATTATGAAGTAACGGCAAAAGAACATGCATGGCGACATGAACATATCCTTGCCTGCATTTCATCTAATCATGAAATAGCGCAGAATATTATTCGCAAAACAGCAAGGCTGGCCTCTTATTATAACAGTAAATGGTTTGTATTATATGTACAAACACCTAAAGAAGCCATGGATAAAATACTTTTGGCTGATCAGCGTCATCTTATTAATAATTTTAAAAACGCGACTGAGTTAGGTGCAGAGGTACTACAGGTAAAGCATGATAACATTTCAAAAGCGATCATGGAAACGGTCATCGAGAAGAAAATTACAACAGTTTGTATTGGCAAACCGCGTTTGAAATTATTCCAGATAATTTTAAGTACCAATGTTTTTAATCAACTGCTGAAAACTCTTTCAAAAAATGATGTTGACTTAATTATTCTATCCTGATGGCAATTAAATTGAAAACAAAGATAGCCATGGGCGGCACTTTTCTTTTTGCGCTGCTGATATTAGTGGGAGCATTAAGTTTTTATTACATCAATCGTTTGAGCGACGAAAGTAAAGCCATTGTAAAGGCTAATTATGAAACGCTTAACTATTCAAGAGAAATGCTGAATGAACTCGATAGCCTTCAAAAAAATAAAAGCGATCTGGAGCGATTTGAAAATAGTCTTCAGCTTCAGGAAAACAATATCACGGAATCAGGTGAAAAGGAGATAACAGCTTCACTCAGAAAAAATTTTAATGAACTGAAAGAGAAGGGGAGTAGAGATTCTCTGCAATTAAAGATCCGAAGAGACATCAGCCAGATCATGCAGATAAACCTGCAGGCCATCGATAAAAAAAACCAGGCAGCGCAGAAATCAGCAGAAAATGCAAAAACAATTATTACAATCATACTTACCATTTGTCTCTTGATAGGATTTACTTTTATTTTTAATTTTCCTGTCCTTGTGGCGGGCCCTCTCGCAAAACTTACAGAAGCCATAAAAGCAATTGCTAACAAGAACTATGGAGAACGTATCCACATGAATCGTAAAGATGAGTTTGGTGATCTGGCCAATGCATTCAACACAATGGCTGAAAGATTGGATGAATATGAACACAGCAATCTTTCAAAAATTTTA
>DASYQG010000164.1:0-2678 GCA_036005825.1 Chitinophagaceae bacterium
CACGATTTGGATCTGATTGAGTACTTAAAGTATTTCTTGTGCCAAAACTTACCATCTTTTTCACATACGATTCCAATGAATCTTTAGAGACCTCATTGACCATCTTTACGATCATTGGATCTTTTTGATTTGTTTGGGCAACAAGAGAATTCAATGAAGTGACCAATGCGGCAGCAAGAAGTAGTTTTTTCATGTAAAAAAATTTGAAGTTAAAAATAAGAAATCGACCGTCATTGCATTCAAAACAGTAATTTTAAAAAAAATGTTTTTATGTCGGTAAAAGATCTAAGCACTATTCATGAACTGGTATCTGATATTTTTAAATGGCCAGCAACTGTCACGGAATGGGAAGAATATAAATTAAGCGGTGAACAGGTCGATTTTTTTAATACGAACGGATTTCTAAGTGGCATTAAACTGCTTGAAGAAAAGCAAATAGAGATCATCAGGAATGAATTAGCCCAGATCGCCGATCCTAAACATGAAGGGCATGAATTGTTTTATGAATTTCATTCCAATGAATCTACAGATCCTTTTACAATTCTTTTTCATGCATTGGGCGAATGGCGCATAACTGAAGGATTACATGATGTATTATGGAACCCGAGATTTTTGGTTGCCGCAAGCCAGCTATTAGGAAATGTTCCGGTTCGTTTTTGGCATGACCAGATCTTTTGGAAACCACCAAAGAAAGGTGGGGTAGTAGCGTGGCACCAGGATTATTCTTATTGGACAAGAACAAAACCTGTTGCTCACCTTACTTGCTGGTGTGGCCTCGATGATTCAACAAAAGAAAATGGTTGTTTGCAATATATAGCCGGCAGTCATCGGTGGGGTTTGTTGCCTAAAACTGTTCTTGCAGGAGATATAGCTGGAATAAAAGCTTATTTAAATGATGAGCAGAAAAAACAATTTGAGCATCCGCTTTATGCAGAAGTAAAAGCAGGCGAAGCGATCTTTCATCATTCATTGACTTTACATGGTTCAGGAGAAAATAAAAGTGATAAACCAAGGAGAGCTTTTGTTATAAATGCGTTTGCTGATGGTGTTATTTCAGATTCAAATGAACCCATGCTTGAGGGAGTTCCTGTTGTGCCGAAAGGAGAGAAGATGCAGGGCCAATTTTTCCCTTTGCTGTATGACCCATCAACGAATGAATAGTAATTTCTTTCAGTAACCATATTTTTCTTTCCAAAGACTACGCAAAAACTTTCTCAACTCTTCTTCCCTTGCGTTTTTTCCGGGATCATAAAATTTTGTTCCGGATAATTCTTTGGGTAAATATTCCTGTGCTGAAAAATTATTTTCATAACTGTGTGAATACTGGTAATCTTTTCCATAACCAAGATTCTTCATCAATCTTGTCGGCGCATTGCGAATATGAAGTGGGACAGAAAGATCACCATGTTGCTTGACTGCTGATTGTGCAGCGCCAATAGCTGCAACTGCTGCATTGCTTTTTGGTGAAGCCGCCAAATAAGTGGCGCATTGGGAAAGGATGATACTTGATTCAGGAAAACCAATTTTATTTACCGCTTCAAATGCAGCATTGGCTAAAACCAATGCAGTGGGATTTGCATTACCAATATCTTCACTGGCCAGGATCACCAACCTGCGTGCAATGAACTTTACATCTTCACCACCTTCGATCATTCTTGCCAACCAATAAACCGCGGCATTGGGGTCACTTCCACGAATAGATTTTATAAATGCTGAAATGACATCATAATGTTGTTCGCCACCTTTATCATATAAAGCAATTCGTTGTTGAGCGATCTCCATTACTTTTTTATCGGTTAATTCTTCACCTTCTTTCATCACCTCTGCACAGAGTTCAATAAGATTCAGGATCTTTCTTGCATCACCTCCGGAAATAGTGAACAGCGCTTCATATTCTTTAATAATAATATTTTTATTTTTCAGCCATTCATCTTTTTCAATTGCCTGTTGAATAAGCTTACGAAGATCATCATCCGTTAATGGCTTTAATACATAGACCTGGCAGCGACTGAGCAAGGCTCCATTCACTTCAAAAGACGGGTTTTCGGTTGTGGCGCCGATCAACGTAATAATTCCTTTTTCCACGGCGCCAAGCAATGCATCCTGCTGACCTTTGTTGAAACGATGAATTTCATCAATAAATAAAATTGCACCAGGCTTTGTTTTTGATTCTTCAATTACTTCTCTTACATCTTTTACCCCTGAACTGATAGCACTCAATTGAAAAAAAGGAACTTTTAATGTGTTAGCAATGATGTTGGCAATGGTTGTTTTTCCTGTACCCGGTGGTCCCCATAAGATCATTGATGGTATTTTGCCATGTTCAATGGCTGTCCGCAAAATGCTTTTCTTACCAGTTAAATGTTCTTGTCCTATCAATTCATCAAGTGATGAAGGCCGTATTCTTTCAGCGAGAGGAGTTGAATTCATTTGGCAAATTTCAGCGAATCTGCAATAATACCGAACTGAATCTTTGAGGCCCAGGGATTTTTCACAATAAGTGACTTTCACTTACGAAATAAATCCATGCAGTTGCTCATCTTTTTTTGATGGAGAAAAAAAGTTCTAATAGTTTTCAGATAGGATTCTATTGTTTGTTGAGTTAATGTTTATTCATCAAATTAAAAGGTATTTTATTTTTCAGATTCCCGTGAAAACACCTTTGATTTTATTGCTTA
>DASYQG010000165.1:0-2807 GCA_036005825.1 Chitinophagaceae bacterium
ATGTCAATTCCCTGCCCTGCAAAAACTTGATTTGAAAATTTAAGCTGAGGCCTGGCCAATGCGATTATTAAAAAGGACAAGCCGAAACAACGAAGCATAAATGGAATATGGAAAAAAGCGGATTTGATTCCTTTCGGTTTAGGAAGAAATTTAGTGGTACTGATCAATAGGGACGGCTTTTGCTTGTTGCTTTTTATTATGTACCAAATAATAAGCAGGGGAATTACTATCAGTCCATACAGTATCCAGGGATAATCAAACTCAATATTTTTCAACCAGGTTTCCAATTCAGTTTTAATTTTAATCAGGACTTTCCTGTCTTTAACCGGTGAAGTGCTTTAACAAAATTTCTGGCAGTTGAGATTTCCTCATTCTGCTTTTCAGCAATATCTCTGTCAGCAAACCTGACCGAATCAGCCTTTTTTACAAGTTCATAAAATGCTGCTTTATTTTTTTTATCCAATTCTAACCCTTCCAGTATGCCCACCCACTCTTCCGTCGTACAGTACAATACGTTTATGTCGAATTCTATAGAAAAATACTGGCGACATAGCTGGTATAGCTGATGATAATATTCTTTAACTGCATCTTTATCCGGAATTTTCTTTTTTTCAAGCAGGGTTAATTGCTCCAGGATCCAATCAATGGAATTCAGCATTCCCTTTTTTTCTAACGTTTTGCTTTTTATTCTTCTTCTTTTTAAAACCGCCCATAATACAATTACCAGGACAATAACAGCAATTAAAGCAATTATTGAATTTGTTTTTGTTTGTGAATGGTCAGACTCTTTAGGGGTTTGCATGATATTTTTTATATCATGGTAATTTTTAAGTCGTGAAATATCTGCCGGGAATACTTTTATTTTAATGGATGTTGTCGGTAAGCTAACTGGATTACGGGATGATTTTTTGCTGAATGACAAGTTAAATGCCGGTATATCCCAGAATCCTTCGTCAAGGGAAGTCAGTATATATGTTTGCTCATAATGATTTACTCCATTTTTACTTACGGTGTCAATTTTACTTCTTTCAATCACCTCAAAATGATTAAATGAATCCGGAATTTGAGGCCACTGTACAATTGGATATTTTTTTACATCTACATTATCTGCAGTTACTACTAATTTGATCTGCTCCCCGATCAGGATGGAGTTTCGGTCAACCGATGCGTTAATGTTTTGAGCCTGGAGGAAGGAAAAGAGTTGAAATGCCTCAACAAGGAGAAATAATATAAAAAAATTTATTGCTCTCACCGTACTCTTTGAAGAAATAGTTTCTGTAATTCTGTTATATAATTTTTTCCTGTCTCAAGCGATAATAATTCTGCACCAGCTTTCTTAAATGCCGCAGCCGCATAAGCTGAAAATTGTTGGAATTGCGCTGTATATTGACTGCGAATAGATTTATCCCGGGTATTTAGTAATAGGGTTAAACCCGTTTCAATATCTTTTACGTGAAGCCACCCTGCATCAGGTAGTTCCTGGTCAACTTTATCATAAACTCTAAGTCCTATTACATCATGTTTTCTCGACAGAATACTTAGCGCATTTTCATACCCATCAAATGCAAAGTCACTTAATATAAAAACAATGCTCTTATGACGGGTTATATTATTTAAAAAATTAATCGGTTTAACTAAATCTGTTTTTGATGATGAAGCGTTGGCCGAAAATATTGCCTTAATTAAATATTCCGTATGATCCGGGTTCTTCCCGGGTGGCACGTATTTATCTGTTTTGTCACTGAATAATATCAGTCCGATCCTATCATTATTGAGGATGGAGGAATAACAAAGATCAGCACAGATCCGGGTTATCATCTCCCGTTTACCCTGGGATGTGCCAAAAAGGGTGCTTGGGCTTATATCAACCAGGAGATAGATAGAAAGCTCTCTTTCTTCTTCAAACAGTTTAGTAAAATAGTGTCCCATTCGTGCTGTTACATTCCAGTCTATAAATCTTATATCATCTCCCGGTACGTATTCTCTCACTTCTTTAAATCGTAAACCTGTTCCCTTAAAAGCACTTCTATACCCACCTGCAAATACATGGTTTGCCAACCATTTGCTTTTTATTTCTATTCTTCTTACTTGCCTTAATATTTCTTCAACTGACATCAAGGTGTTTTCACTTTTTTTTGAAGTAGTTCATCAATGATATCTTCAGAGGATACTCTATCGGCCTGGGCTTCATAGGTCAGACCTATGCGATGTCGTAATACATCTTTACAAATTTCTTTAATATCGTCAGGTATAACATAGTCTCTTCCATCCATAAAAGCATTTGCTTTTGCAGCCATTGCAAGATAAATGCTTGCCCGTGGTGATGCGCCATAACTGATCTTGTTCTTAAAGTCGCCAAGCCCGTTTTTTTCGGGAAAACGGGTTGCAAAAACGATCCTGATAATATATTGCTCGATTTTTTCATCAACGACTACTTGTCTCACTAATTTTCTTGCTGCCCGTATCTCTTCTCCTGTCGTTACAGTCCGGATTTGTTCCAAAGGCTCTGCTTTAACCTGGTTACGGATTATCAATTGTTCCTCCATTTCGTTAGGATAATCTATTTTAATTTTTAACATGAATCTGTCTAACTCAGCTTCAGGCAGCGGATAGGTGCCTTCTTGTTCAATTGGGTTTTGAGTGGCCAGAACAAGAAAAGGATCATCAAGCAAAAAAGTTTGCTCTCCAATAGTAACCTGTCTTTCCTGCATCGCTTCCAGCAATGCACTTTGCACTTTAGCGGGAGCCCGGTTGATCTCATCGGCCAGGATAAAATTGGCAAAGATCGGCCCTTTGCGAACGTCGAA
>DASYQG010000166.1:0-11213 GCA_036005825.1 Chitinophagaceae bacterium
TTGTCAATGGAAAAAAAAATGCCTTCTCTCCCACCGGGTTCTATCCTTACGCCGCATCCAAAAGAATTTGAAAGATTGTTTGGTGAAAGCGAAAATGACTTTGAAAGAATTGAGAGAGCATTGGTGAATGCTAAATTACTAAATTGTTCAATTGTTTTAAAAGGCCATCATACATTCATAGCAACAGCTTCCGGTAAAGGATATTTTAATAACACCGGCAATGCTGGAATGGCAACAGCAGGCAGCGGTGATGTGCTTACAGGAATGATCACAAGTTTACTAGCACAAAACTATTCTTCTGAAGATGCTTCAATACTGGCCGTGTATCTTCATGGCCTAGCGGGTGATATTGCGGCAAAAGAATTTTCAAAAGAAGCAATGATAGCTGGTGATATAATCGATAGCATTGGCAAAGCATTTAAACAATTTGAAACATGAAACGAGTTTTAACTTTTACATTTTTACTTTTTATTTTTTCAAATTTATTTGCAAACAATAAAGACTCTACTATTTCTTATTCTTTGCCTGATAGTGTGAAAGCTATTTCGTTTCTGACAGAGATTACGGTGACAAAGATATCAAAAAAATGTGAGGTTGGTATAAAGACTAATGCGGTAACACTCTCACTTGAGAAAGACAATAACAGTTCTATTATCAGATTTACTTCTTCGAATTTTCCTTCAACAGGAACATTTGCTATGGGTATAAATGTTCACGGTGATTTGAAATATGATTATCCCCGATTTGTTTATGATTGGAAAAAAAATCAAACATATAGATTGCTTATATCACAAGCCACTGATTCCGCTGAAAACTTTTCATTGTACTCAGGTTATATTTTCTTACCAGAAATGAACAAGTGGAAATTGATCGGTACATTGAAAATCCAAGGCCGATGGAATGCCCTTCAGAAACCTGCAATCTATTACAGAGGCAGAAAAAGACAACCGATAGCAATCTCTATCTCCCAAGTTTGGGTTCAACGGCAAAATGGTTCATGGAAAAATATGCTGCAAAAAGATTTTGCGCCGCCTGTTGTAAATCTTTATTCTCATGTTGACAGCCTTGAGCAATTGCAAATAGATAAAAAACTTATTACACAGGCGGTCGCTGAAAATAAAACGGATGTAAAAAATGATCACGACGGAATTTATTATACAATTCTTAAGGAAGGAAATGGTCGACAGGTTTCTGTGAATGATACTGTAACCGTTTTTTACAAAGGATATTTATTTAGCGATAATTCTGTATTTGATCAAACAAAAGATAAACCTGCAACTTTTCCATTAAAAAGATTGATCGTGGGTTGGCAAATTGGTGTTCCGCTATGTAAAGTTGGAGGCAAGATCAAAATAATAATTCCATCAAACCTGGCCTATTCTATTCGCACGAGATCTGCCAAAATTCCACCTAATAGCATCCTGGTTTTTGAAATAGAGGTTGTGGATGCAAAATCTCCTCAATAATCAATTTAAGAGCCATTCTAATTTTAGCATATAGTTTATTACATTTACAAAAAATAAGCACATGAAAATTTTTGTTGCCGGACTTCCCTATGATCTTGATGATGCTGAATTGGAGGAGATTTTTGAAAAATTTGGCAAAGTGGTGTCAGCCAAAGTTGCAATGGATAGAGAAACTGGCAAGAGTAAGGGTTTTGGCTTTGTTGAAATGCCAAATGAAGTTGAAGCAAAAGATGCAATTGAAAGTCTCAATGATATTTCCCTAGGTAAAAAGCCATTGATCGTAAAACAAGCAGAAGATAAACCGGGTGGTAGCAGTGGCGGTGGCGGATATCGCGGTGGTGGCAGCGGCGGAGGTGGCGGTTATCGTGGTGGTGGCAGTAGCGGAGGTGGTGGATATCGTGGCGGTGGCGGCGGAGACAGAAGACCTGGCCCCAGCGGACCAAGAGACAGGCGTTATTAATTTCTCCCTCAAAAGTATTCTGTTTCTTTAATCTTAGCTCCAGCTAAAAATATATCCCTTTAATAAAAATACCCGGTCAATTGACTGGGTATTCTTATTGGGTAAAAGAAGTTCGGGATATATTAACTTAAACTTGTCTCAGCAGGAGCCAAATATTTATAGAGACAAAGTACCGATAAAAAAAACATTTAACTCCAATAGGAGTTGAACATCTAAATATAAATCAGTTCTATAAATAGCAAACTCCTATGGAATTTAAGTTTGTGATTTCTGCATTGTCAACATAAAAATTATAACTGTCGCAGGTAACTCACTTTAATGATCGCATGATCTTCTGTTTGTCTTTTTTGTTGCGCATTATCAAAACCGCGACGGTTAAATACCAGATAAACATAAGAAAGAGGCTGGTATTCCCAGGAGAGGCGAAAATTATAATTGCTTAGATTATTTTCTGAATTCTTTTGATAAAAACCGATAAGCTGCAACCTTGGATTTAATGCGAGCCTTCCTGAAATACTGTACAGATCAACTGTTTTATCAGTTGCCGGGTCACCTACTTCTTTAAAATGATTGCGATTATATTGCCCCTGTAATGAGAAATTAGGAATAGGCGCAAAATTTAGCGTCAGTGTTCCTGCAGTCAGGTTACCATTATAATAGGAACCTGTTTCAAAATTTATACCGGTGCTGATCACTCTTGATTGATCAGTACTGAAATAAAAGGTGTGTCTCAAATAATTATATTCTCCTTCAGCAATATTTATTCCCAGGGGTGCAAATGGCTCTGTCAATAATTGATATGTTGGAGTAATGATATATCCAAAGTATCCACCATTTTGAAAATTGAACCAGATCGGGTTCATGGTGAGTTGTCTTTCTATCAATTTACCAGTCGATGCCTGGTGATAAAATTCCGGGAAGACACCCGGTTCAAATGCTCTGATCTTTTTTTTGAATGGCAACCATTTGCCACGATAGTACCAGAATATTCCTGGTGTAGTACCGATCACATCACTGCGGGAAACAAAACCTAATTCAGGATTGAAATCTTTTGTAACCACTGATTCTGTCCACCAGATCTTCCATTGGTTATTGGTGTAATAATATTGTGCATATCCTGCAAAGGCGCCTTTGTTTGCATCATTAATTGCCGGATCCTTACTGCTCGTGTTTGAATAGATCAGCATTGTGTTCAATGAATGTGATTCACCCATCCTGAAAAAACCATCTATTGCGCCAACAGTATTTGTACCATCAGAATTATTTTTATAAGTCATTAATCCACCGATCCTGTTTTGTTTACCAAAATTTTCAGAGAAGCGACCGATAAAAAAATTTGTAGCCGGTGTTGTGGTTGATTCTCTTTGACGCATTGCCATTACACCTGCGTTCCTCTTTAATGAGCGATAAACAAATCTTCCACCTGCATCGATCGGGATCGGGTTTCCAAAATCATCCAAACCAATTCTTCGGCTAAAGAAAGGTTGAATACGCATTGCACCTCCGGACCCATCGTCATTTGGCCTCACTCCCACTCCAAATAATGATGCATTCTCTAAAAAGAATTGCCTTCGCTCAGGAAAGAAAACAGAAAACCTTGTTACGTTGTTGACTTGCCTGTCCGCATCGGCTTGTGCGAAATCTGTATTTATAGTTACATCAAGAATACTGTTTGGATTGATCGCCCATTTAATATCGCCACCTGCACGAAAACTATTTTTTTCAGGCTCGGTTGATGCAGGAAAATTTTTATAGTGATCATAAGAGCCAAGAACGTATGGTTGTATCCTGATATTTGGTTTTGGTGGCGGTGGCTGCAAATTTTTTAAAAGACCGGCATAAGCCATTCTTGTAAAGCTGAAATTTCTTGGATAACCGGAAAAAGAACTTATTTCATTACTCATTCTTCTTGTACGATATACATTGAATCCCCATTGCTGTACCGAATCTTTCGTTTTTGGGTAACGAAGAGTTTGCCATGGTATTGCTATTTCTGCTATCCAACCAGAGTCTGTTCTCGTAGTTCTTACTTTCCAAAGTCCATCCCAATCTACATCGGTTAAGATATCATCGAATACAAGCAGGTCTCTTTGTACACCGTATGCATTTGCCATTAATGCCATCGCATTTCTGGTATCGTTAAAACCATCAAAGGATAATGCAACATGATCATGACTGCGAATGCCAAAATCACGTCTGAAATCTGTTGCACGAATTGCTTTTTTCCCCATCGAATCATGGCAAATAAAACCAACGTATAAATATTGGCGATTGTATAAGACCTTTACTTCTGTTTCAAAATTTGCGGGCATTCCTTGTTGCGGTTCTATCTGTACAAATCTTGGAGAAGGTTTTGCAAGTTTCCATTCTTCCTCATTTAGTAATCCATCAACCTTTATCGTATTGGTTATTTGTACTGCGATCATTTCTTTTTTTACTGGATCGGGCTTAAAAACTCCAGCATCTTGCGAGTAAGAATGGATACCAACACTCAAAAGGATAAGCAGGACCAGTTGTTTTGTCATGAGGAATGATAATGATCGGGAAAAATAGCAAATCTAACCTGGTAAAAGGCAATGAATTTACCAGCGGTTAATAAAAATTTCAAATGGATTTTATTCCCTTTGCTATGTCTGAAACGAGAATTCTGCCAGTCGACAGTTTTACTGGTTGAGTGAATCAAACAGGTGAACGATCTGCAATTGAGTTATAGGTTTATTATCAAAATGGTTTTATAGCACCTGTTATAAAATCAGCCACGTCTTTTTTAAATTTAGCTGCAGATTCATTGTGGATATACATCATATGACCCGCCTCATAATATTTCATTGTAATGTTCTCTTTGATCTTTGGATCAAGATTCATATGATCAAATGTATATTCAGTACCGGCAAAAGGCGTGGCAAGATCATAAATACCATTCAATACAAGCACTTTCATTTTCGGATTACTTGACATGGCATTTAAAAGATCTGGACTTGTATTAGGTGGCGCTGCATCTCCAAAAAATCCATAACCACGTGGATGCTTCCAGTTCCATTTAAAATCAGAAAAAGAATAAGCACCGGTATTATAATTTTTATCCTTACTTACTTTTAATTCAGTTGTATAATAACTCATGAAGGCAGCTGTGAACGCGGGGCTGATATCGGAAGATTGTGGATCATAAAAAGCATATTCTGCCAATTTATCCTGTGTAATGCCTTTGTATCTTGAATCAAGTCGTCCAACAGTTAAACCTGTGCTGCGTAAAAGCTCCTGGGCAAATTGTGGTTCATTTACCCGAAGATTAGCTTTACTCCAATATTCTTTATTTAATCCGGAATAGTTTGCAAGCTTATTTAAAACTTTTTCTTTTTCATCAGCGCTCAGTTGGTCACCTTTCATCAATGCCTGTGCATAGTCACCGAAAGAAAATGCTCTCACCTCTTTCAAAAAAGCATCAAGATTCGCTGGCTTATTGGGTATCTTATTATGGAACCACGAGGTAGCGGCATAAGTTGGAAAATTTACAATGAAAGGCAGATCGTCCCCTGGATTAAATGCCAGCTGACGAATATCCAAAACGTTTGAAACAAGAACGATCCCGTTTACTGATATGCCGAAGGTTTCCTGTAGAAAATCAGCAACTCCTGCAGAACGAAAAGTCCCATAGCTTTCGCCCAATAAATATTTCGGCGAGTTCCATCTTTCATTTTCATTTACATAATTACGAATGAACTGGCTAACAGATTTTATATCCTCGTCAACTCCCCAAAAATCACTGTTCTTTGCTTTACCAACTGCACGACTTAAGCCAGTGCCAACCGGATCCATCATTATAATATCTGACACATCAAGTATTGAATAATTGTTATCTTCTAATTTATATGGTGCGGGACCGTTTGGCGAAGGATCATTTACTACCACTCTTCTTGGGCCCATCACACCCATATGGAGCCAGATGGATGAAGAACCAGGACCCCCATTGTAAGAAAATGTTACAGGGCGTTTACCCATGTCAGTTTCTCCATCTTTGGTATAGGCGGTATACCCAAAAGATGCAACAGGTTCATCTTTTTCATTTTTAAGAATAAGTGTGCCTACTGTTGCCGTATAGTTTATTGTTTTGTTATCGATCTTGATATTGTGTTTGGTTACGATCTTTTCAGGCTTCATTGCAGCAAGACTATCGGATTGTGCTAATGATCTTGCCGAAAATAATAATAGAACTAATAAACATTTGAGAAGGTGGCTTGGCTTCATTTCAGTTAATTTTAGTGATTTTTGTCGTAATATAATCAGGTTTGGGAAGATTTGATTTTTGTAATGTCAGTTTCTTTTTAATTTAATTCGCTAAATTGAAAGCAAAAAATGGCAAGACCTCATCATCGTAAAGGACACAAAGAACACCTGAAGCAATTTCAGAACAGGGCTGCAGGCAGTACAGGTGAATCAAAAACTAAAGCGAAAGCAAGTTCAGTCTTTGCAATTGGCGGCGCAATAGTGGGACTTGCAGTATTGTATTTAGCTACACAAGGAGATTTTGTTTGGGCTATTGGCGGCGGTGTAGCTGGGGCAGCAGTTGGTTATTTGATTGGGAAGGGTGTTGACAGGGCTCCAAAAAAATAATGTTAATTACTCCTGGTATAGAATTGAGCAGCTAAAGCTGTCGACATAAAATTCGCCTTCCAAATCGATCTCACCTTTTCCAAAGTCATTATCCCATATTACTTTTTTCCATTTTCCTTTTGGAAGAGTGACAGTTCTTCTTCCCATATTTCCATTTAAAAAAACAATTATTTTCTTCCAGCTATCTTTTACATTGGCGCCATTTATGGTATAAGCAACTATATTGGTCGGTTGATTTGCCAGGAACTCTATATTTTTTCTGATTTGATCTGCATTTATCATCCTGAAAGCCGGATGTTCCTTTCTCATTTTAATTAGACCTTTCACATATTCATGCACTACTTCATTCTTTGTTTTTAAACCCCAGTCAATGGCATTAATGCTATCAGGAGATTCAAAACTATTCTCCACTCCTTTTTTGGTTCTTAAAAACTCTGTACCTGCATGTAGGAAAGAAATTCCTTGTGAAGTCAACACAATTGACATTGCAAGCATATCCATTTCTCTTCGTTTAGATTCTGTAGCATCCTTCGCAGAAATAGCCAGCTTATCCCAAAGCACATGGTTATCGTGACATTCGCAATAAGTGATCGTATTCCATGGCTGTGCTGCATAAGGCTCTTTGGAATAATTCACTTTTGTGTAATCAACCTGCTGATGTTTGCAGGAAGCAACAATCCCAAACTTTATTGTTTCCTCCATTCCCGGTTTGCCGCTTACAAAGCCTTTGTCAGCATGTTCAAATACACTGCCTTTTATCCCATCTCTGAAATCATCACTGAAAACTGCGATCCTATCTAATTTGTATGCATATTTTTTAATTGCTCTTAAAGAATCAGGCAGTGGAGATGAGCCGGCTGTCCAGCCTTCACCGTATAACAAAATATCAGGTTTTATTTTATGAAGTTCTTTTGATATTAAATTCATTGTTTCAATATCATGTACTCCCATCAGGTCAAACCTGAATCCATCAATATGATATTCTTTTACCCAGTACAAAACTGATTCCAGCATGAACTTTCGCATCATGAATCTTTCGCTGGCTGTTTCATTACCACAGGCAGTTGCATTGGAAAATTTGCCGTTTGCTGTTTGTCTATAATAATAACCGGGTACCAATTGATTGAAATAAGAACCTTCTGTAAGCCTTGTATGATTATATACAACATCCATTATCACTCTTAATCCATTTTGATGAAATGCATTCACCATTTGCTTGAATTCTCTTATCCTAGTTACTCCATCATAAGGATTCGTGGAAAAAGAGCCCTCCGGTGCATTATAATTCAGCGGATCATAACCCCAGTTATATTGCGGTTTATCGGGATGGCTTTCATCTATAGAATAAAAATCAAAACAAGGTAAAAGATGAACATGTGTAACTCCTAACTCTTTAATGTGATCAAGCCCTGTTGAAAGACCTTCAGCATTTTTTGTTCCTGTTTCTGTTAATCCCAAATACTTTCCTTTGTTTTTTATTCCTGAATTATCTGCAATACTGGCATCTCTAATTTGCAGTTCGTAAAGAATCGCATCGGTTTTATTTTTAAATAGAGGACTTTTATCTCTTTCCCAATTAATCGGGTTTGTTTCTTTAAGATCAACTACCACTGCTCTTTTGCCATTCACTCCAACTGCTTTTGCATAAGGATCGGGAATTTCATTCAGCCATTTGCCATTGATCTGAACTTTAAAAACATAAAACTTTCCCTTTATATCTCCTGCGACTTTTGCACTCCATGTACCATTTAGACCTTTTATCATGTCAACGAAACCAGTTGATCCTCCTCCATCACCGGCATTGTAAAATATGATCTCAGCTTTTTCTGCCGTCGGCGCCCAAATGCGGAACAAAGAAAATTTCGATGAATAGGTCAACCCAAGATCATTCCCTTTATAAAAAGGATAAGAATCATAAATACTTTTTTGTGCCTTGGCTGAAAATATATTGACAAGCCAGGCAAAAACCATCAGGAGTTTTTTCATTAATATGTGAAAAATTTTCGTAAACGAATATACTATGCTAACGAATGTGCGGAGAAATTTTATGAAAAATAACCAAGGTGATACTTTATCGTGTAAATTGACACCCAATTATAAAATTTTTCGCAAATGGGAGATCTCCAGGTCAAGAAACAACCAAAAAAATATGATGCGGTAATTGTTGGTTCGGGTGCGGGCGGTGGTATGGCAGCATATATCTTAGCGAACAAAGGCTTGAAAGTTTGCTTGCTTGAAGCGGGTTATATGTATGATCCGCAAAAAAATGTTACTCAATTAAAAAATCCTTGGGATAGCCCACGTCGCGGCGCTTCAACAAAACTTCGCCCCTTTGGTGATTTTGATGCAAGCTATTATGGTTGGGAAATAGATGGCGAGCCATTTACTAAGGCACCAGGTACTGATTGGGCCTGGTGGCGTGCAAGAATGCTGGGAGGAAGAACAAATCACTGGGGAAGAATTTCACTTCGCTTCGGTCCTAAAGATTTTAAGCGCAGAAGTATTGATGGACTTGGTGATGACTGGCCGATCAGTTATGATGATATCAAACCTTATTATGATCGGATTGATGAACTGATCGGAATATTTGGAACTAATGAAGGATTAGAAAACGATCCTGATGGAATTTTTTTGCCGCCACCTAAACCACGTTTACATGAACTTTTTATTAAACGTGCAGCCGAACAAGCACAAGTGAGAGTGATCCCTTCAAGACTTTCTATTCTTACTAAAAAAATAAAAAGTACGACTGATCGCAATGCATGTTTCTTCTGCGGGCAATGTAACCGCAATTGCAGTATGGCAAAGGCCGATTTTTCATCTACAAATGTTCTTATTTACCCGGCTATCGCTACCGGGAATGTTGATGTAGTTGCCAATGCTATGGCTCGTGAAGTATTGACAAATAGCGAAGGACTTGCTACTGGTGTTTCTTATATCAATAAAGAAGACATGCAGGAATACCAGGTAACTGGTCGTGTTGTTATTGTTGCGGCCGGTGCTTGTGAATCTTCAAGACTTTTATTGAATTCAAAATCTGCACGACATCAGAATGGACTTGCAAACTCGAGTGGTGTTGTTGGAAAATATTTACATGATTCAACAGGCGCTGCTCTTGGCGGTTATCTTCCTACGCTATTTGGCCGCAAAAGATATAACGAAGATGGAGTTGGTGGCTTGCATGTTTATTCTCCCTGGTGGCTTGATAATAAAAAATTAGATTTTCCCCGTGGTTATCATATCGAATATTGGGGTGGCATGGGTCAGCCGGCTTATGGATTTATGGGAGGCATTGAAAGCATGAATGGCAAGTATGCAGTAAATGGCATTCAAAAAGAAGCCGGTGGCTATGGTAAATCTTTGAAAGAAGATTATCGATACTTCTACGGTGCAAGTGTTGGCATGGCTGGTCGTGGTGAAGCAGTACCAAGAGAAGACAATCTTTGTGAGATCGATCCGAACGTTGTTGACAAGTATGGTATCCCCGTTCTAAAATTCAATGTAAAATGGAGTGACTATGAAGTGAACCAGGCGAAACACATGAAAGAAACTTTCAAAGAGATCATGCATAACATGGGCGCAGTGATCACCTGGGGGGCGAGTGATGATGAAAAGAATCAGTATGGTTTGGCAAAACCCGGAGAGATCATTCATGAAGCAGGAACGGTAAGAATGGGAAGCGATGCAAAAAAATCAGCACTCAATAGCTGGAACCAGGCACATGATTGCAAAAATCTTTTTGTAGTTGATGGCGGCGCATTCACATCACAGGCAGATAAAAATATCACCTGGACGATATTGGCATTAAGTATGAGAGCAAGCGAGCATATTATTGATGAAATGAAAAAAAATAATTTGTAGACCGGCTGCATCGCTCCGATTAATCATTCGTTGCGACGCTCCGTTCAAGGTTCTGTTTGCTATTGAACAAACGATAAACCAAAAACAATGAACGATAAACTTTAATTATGGACAGAAGAGAATCGCTAAAATTAATTGTAACCGGCGCTGTAGCTGTACCTGCTGTTGTTGCCGGATGTGGTCCCGATGATAAAAAACCCGTTGCTGCTGCTGAGCCAACATTTAATCTCGATCGAAATCCCGCCGAAGTGGAAAATGAAAAGCGGATACTGGCAATGGATAAATTTTTTACAGAACATGAAATGGCGACCATTGCAATGCTCTCTGATATTATTATCCCTAAAGATGATATAAGTGGCAGCGCAACTGATGCAAAAGTTCCTGAGTTCATCGAATTCATCGTAAAAGATATGCCCAATCATCAAACGCCATTGCGTGGTGGTTTGCGTTGGCTGGATATGCAGTGTTTGAATAAATACAATAACTCATTTAAAGATTGTACACAACAGCAACAGATCGAACTTATCGATCAGATCGCCTATCCTCAAAAAGCAAAACCTGAAATGGCACAAGGCGTTTCATTCTTTAATAAAATGAGGGATATGGTAGCAACAGGATTTTATACGTCACAGATCGGGGTAAAAGATATTGGCTATATAGGCAACACTCCTACCCAATGGAATGGTGTGCCTGATGACGTACTAAAACAATACGGGCTTTCTTATACGGAAAAAGAATTGAAAGAATGTGTAAGTTTTGATAAGCCTTCAGCTTAATAAGTTTTGACTTTTGATTTTTAACTTTTTAATTTTTTT
>DASYQG010000167.1:0-14868 GCA_036005825.1 Chitinophagaceae bacterium
TTAATGTTATCAATATTGATCATCATTGTTTCAATAGAAAATGGTAATGCTTCTGGTTTTGCGGTTACTCTCACTACATCCTGGTCTTGTTTATAAGCAGCGGGACTTGTTACATCCAGTTGTTTTGTAATAATAAATGTCCATTCAGTTTCGCCCGGGATGGAAAGCAAACCATATTTGCCTGCTGCAACTTTTTTACCACCGATAGTGACATCTTCACCGAAAGTAACGGTAGTTGCACTGTTGGCACCGGTTCTCCAAACTTTTCCAAAAGGAACAAGGTCACCAAAAATTTTACGGCCCTTTACACCGGGACGTGAATAAGAAATTTCAATACTTGATAGAGCAAAATTTTGCTTGATTTCAGCTGTTGGGCTGGGTTGTGGTGTGGTTAATTGCTGTGCTTCAGTTGAAAAAATTATAAATGAAGCAATAGCCAGGAATAATAGTTTTTTCATGATGACAATTTGTTTTGGACGACAAAGGTAGGGGAAAGAGGGATTTCAGATTTAAGAATTAAGATTTGCGATCAATCAGGAATGAGCCCATTGAATAAATATAATAAATATATTAAACGATATTGGTATTAGAAGACTTCTTTGTTATTTGTGCGAGGCTCATTTATCCACGCTGATTGAAACTGTGGCCTTCGATTTCTTTCCTTTTCTTTTCCATTTAGGACCTTCTTTCAAAAGCCTGATCGCTTCCTCATCACATTCTTTACATTGCGATGATCTTGTGACTTTAATATTTATGGGTTGACCTGTTTTATCTATATCAAAACTAAGCTCAACATCGCTGCTGGTGTTTTTAGGACGGACATTGTCTGGTATTTGAATATTGTTTGCTACATAGGTATTATAATTTCCCCAGCCTACTTCCGGTTCTTCAATTTCTGCACTGTCCTTTCTTGAAAGGCTGCTTACTACTTTTTTATTTTGTGAAACCGTTTCTTTTCTTTCAGCTTCTTTTAAAACCAGGTCGCCAGATTGAACATTAGATGGAACGAGCTTATAATTGGCAGCATTATAGCCAAGTGATCGTATCTGTACATGCAAAATGCTATCACTTGAAACAAGATTGAAATTACCCCTGATGTCAGTGTAAGTGCCAATATTGTCACGGGTGTTCATTACATTGGCAAAAGGCACAGGGTTCTTTTGTGCATCTACAACCCGGTAATTATATTTATTGTTTAGGGCGAAGCCACTACTTATACCAGCGTTATCACGGATATCAAAATATTCCTGGTTTGCCTTGGGTTTTGCAACCGACCTTGCTATAAACTTTTTCTCATTTAAAGCTTTTGTAGTGTCATCAGATGTTCTTTTAAGATCAGCTTGAGGGTTTACAACCTCTCCTTTTTTTTCTGCATTTGCAATTACTTGGGCATTGCCTGCTGGTACAATTTCATTATCTGTTTTTTTCACCACTGCATCTGCCTTGTCAATTTTCTTGATCGTGTCAATAGGTGTATAAACATAACTACCTGATTTGTGTGAGTCCAGTGTAACTGAAATTTTTTTTCTGGGTTCGAGAGTGTCCGAAGACCTTTGGCTTTTTACATTTCCTTGTATAGAATCAGGTTTTATCGGATTATTGCTAGCAGCACTCTCAGGCTGTTTTTCTTTTTTTTCTAAAACAGCAATTGAATTTTCGCTGCGATTTTTAAAAACTAATTGTTGAACTAATAATCCAACCCCAACGATAATAATAATTGCTGCAGCGGCTCTTACCCACGTAAATCTTTTTCGTTTTAAATTAAGAACCGGCACAAAAGCTCCAACTCTTTTTTCAAGTTTTTCTTTTAATGAATCTAAACCAGTGTCTGCTAAATTTATATTTTTATACCCTTCCAACGCATCAGCAAGAAAAGGATCATCCATTGCAGCCTTTTCCATAGCATGCATTTCTGCCGCACTGAGTGTTCCCTTCCAATATTTTTCAATATCAGCCGCTGTATAGTTTATTATGTTCTTTTCTTCAGACACTTATTATTTCAAATTTCAAGATTTCTAAATTTCTTTATTCGCGGGTTCCTTTTTTTCCATACAAAGTTTCAAATTTCGTCTTCCGTTTTGAATTGAACTGCGTACATGGTTCCATTCCAACCCGGTAATTTCAACGATCTCGTTATAACATTTTCCTTCAAGATAAAATAGTTTTATCATCGTTCTTTGCTCATCGGAAAGGGAGGCGATACAT
The DNA here is from genome assembly GCA_036005825.1 of Chitinophagaceae bacterium. Classification (GTDB taxonomy): domain Bacteria; phylum Bacteroidota; class Bacteroidia; order Chitinophagales; family Chitinophagaceae; genus VBAS01. The sequence goes on from DASYQG010000167.1 coordinate 2,206, forward strand.
TTTTCCAATTTTTGGAAATTCTCCTCCTTTTCCATCACGCCATTCAGATGCACATCGTCTTCATTTTGCATAAGTAATGGAGGAAGTGACACTGTTTTTAGGTTCTTTGGCGTTCTGAGTTGCATCAGGCAATGATTCTTGGCTACCTGGTGCAGCCAGCCCCGGAAGTTTTCCACTTCATGCTTTTTCAATTTTGATACCAGTTCTTCAAATATCTGCATTACTGCATCCTGAGCCAGCTCGGGTTCTTTCAGATATTTAAGGCATACACCATATACAAGCTCCATATATCGCTGGTATAGCTCTCCCAATACTTTCAAATCTCCTGATTGCCGGTAAGTTAATACCAACTCAGTATCGCTTTGGTCAGCAGATGATATATTTTTTAAAAAAGCCAATGGTTAAAATTAGCAAGAAAAATGATTGTTCCTATTTATGTAATTGTGAAAACATGGCATCATTAAGCTATAAACTAGTTGGTAGGTGGAAAAAGCCAGTTAATTATCGGAGTTCCGTATCCACGAAGCTCCTTATTAAAACCAAAATCAAATTGTATGTCTAAGAAATTTCAACTGCAAATTCCAGAGCCTTGCCATGAGGATTGGAATAAAATGACCCCAGGTGATAAAGGACGTTTCTGCGATTCATGTCAAAAAACTGTTCATGATTTCACAGGCATGAGCGATGCACAGTTAATTGCTTTTTTTAAAAAACCATCAATCGGTTCTGTTTGTGGTAGATTTTATAATGATCAATTAGAAAGGGATTTTGAAATGCCGCGGAAGAGAATTCCATGGATAAAATATTTTTTTCAATTTGCAATTCCAGTCTTTCTAACTGGTTTAAAAACGCAAGCTCAGGGAAACATCCTTTATAAAGAAAAAATTTCTGGGGATACCTTAATTTCTTGTACATCTTCTGTTAAAGATGTTATTGCCGGGGGAATTGGAGCATTCAAAACAATTTCAGGTCGTGTTGTAGATGAAAAAGGTAATGGTATCTCTTTTGCCTCAATTTATTTAAAGGGAACAAAACAAGGTGTAATGTGCGATAGCACAGGTTTTTTTAAATTGGATATCTCAGCCTATGAAAAAAAAGTTACTTTAATTGCTTCTTGCGTAGGCTACTTAGAAAAAGAAAGACAAATCAATCTAAGAAAAGATAATTCCACAGAAATTACGCTGGTCACAAATGCCACATTAAATGGAGAAGTTGTTGTGACTTCATATGTATCAGTTAAAGGCCGGTTAAGGATGGGAGCTTATTGCGTGAGAAGTACCAGTTTTATTCAACAAGTAAAATATTTTTTCAGCAAAGATTCAATTAAGGTATATCCAAATCCTGCAAAAACAGAAAGTGAAATAAAAATAGGATGGAGAAAGATTGAAACTGGTGAGTATAATATTGATTTGTATAATTTACAGGGTCAGTTAATTCAATCTTCCTTGGCAAAAGGAGATAGTGAAACAACTGTTTTTGCTTTTCACATTCCTCGGATTACTCCCGGTAGTTACATTTTATGTTTGACAAATAAGAAGTCAGGCAAAAAACATACAGATAAGATCATCATCCAATAAAAAGTAATTCTACTTCGTAAATCTTTGTTGCAAATAGAGATTTCCTTTTTTAATTTCAAATTTCAATCTTTCACTTTGTAATTTTTTCCTTGCCATAACACAAAAGCCCTCGCATCGGCGGGGGTTATTTTTTTGTGAGCAGTGAGACATGAAAAGTGAGAATGCAATCTGGCGATTGACATCTCACATTTCATTGTTGAATAGAATTGATACAGTACAAGTGTGCGACGCAAGGAACGATGAACAGAATTACTACAGCCAGGTAGATAAAAATTAAATTACTTAAACGCAGGATGAAATTGCTCTAAGGTCTTTCTTAAAAATTCACGATCGAGATGCGTGTAGATCTGTGTTGTTGTAATATTCTCATGACCGAGCATTTCCTGCACGGCCCGAAGATTGGCGCCGCCTTCTACCAGATGAGTGGCAAAGCTGTGACGAAATGTATGTGGCGAAATTGTTTTCTTTATTCCTGCTTTTTTCGTCAGCTCTTTTATAATAAGAAAGATCATCACTCTTGTAAGCTTGCTCCCGCGACGATTAAGAAAAACAATGTCTTCATTACCGGGTTTCACGGGGATATGCACACGGATATTTTTAAGATAGATACTCACATATTTAACCGCACTGCTGCCAACCGGCACTAATCTTTCTTTATCACCTTTGCCAAGCACTCTTATAAAACCAACATCAAAATATAATTGAGAGATTTTCAGGTTCACGAGTTCACTTACACGCAGCCCACAACTATAAAGCATTTCAAGCATTGCTTTATTTCGTCCGCCTTCGGGTTTGCTAAGATCTATCTGTGCAATGATGTTCTCAATTTCATCAAAGCTTAAGGTATCCGGCAAAGACCTTTTAAGCTTTGGCGCTTCGAGAAGGGTGGTAGGATCGTTTTTACTGATATGTTCAATCAACGAATATTTATAAAAAGATTTTATGCCTGAAATAATCCGTGCTTGCGATGTTGGAGACATTCCCAACTCGCCGATCCACTTAACGAAATGCTGGAGATCAGTTAATTTAAGTTCAGATGGATTTTTTAATGTGCCTGAATGCTGAAGATATTCTGTTAACTTCTCAATGTCCCGCATATAAGCTTCCACTGAATTATCCGAAAGAGATCTTTCGAGTTGCAGGTAAGCTTTAAATCCTTTTTTGTAGGGTTCCCACATTTTGTTTCAGGAGTTAGTAATTGGGAATTAGGACACATATCAATTTAAACACTAATCCCAAAATTGCTAATTCCCAATTCCGCTATTCATTCAAGTGTAATATTCTTTTCAACAATCTCCCAGTTTTTCCCTCTCAGAATTTTTGCCCATATATGGGTGGGAGTAATATTTACTGAATCGATAAATTCATGCATCGCATCATAATCGAGATCGGCAAGCATACGGCCAAATGTCATCATTGCTTTTTTACCAGTAGCCATATCTTCTACAAAAATATTTCCTTTGTCAGTATATGCAACCAATCCATCCGCTACTGCAAACTTGGGATCAAACTTATTAAGAGCACTTCCTTTTCTTTGAATGTTTTGGCTTTTATTAAAAGGTATCTTGGCAAAATAGCCGCGGCCATTACTGCAATCATTAAATAATAACCACGCATAGCTCGTGTCATTGAAATAACAGCTCATATATGATTTGTTCAGGTTGAACTTATGTCCTCCAAAATCATCAAATGAAAGTTTGCGATTAGTACCAAGACCGCTATAGCTCCAGATAACTGAGTCTGGCAGGCAATTAGCGGCGCTGATAAAGATATAAGGCTTTAATTCATGATCTTCCTTTATAAATTTGATTGTATCCTTTTGACAAGCTGTATCGCAGAACATTTTTGCCGCATTTCCAGAATTGTTACCACAGGAAAAAATCAGGGCAGATATAAAAAGCAAAAAAAGAATTCTCATTGCATTTGATTTTGTGTGACAAAAATAGCAAGCCATTCTGTTTGACAAAGTTTTTTCTTATACCTTGCAGGGTTCTAATCATACTATTGATCAAATGAAGGTTGTTAAGGAAACTCATCGTTTAAAGCCACTTTTTAGATTTTTAAATCGGTTAAAAAGAAATCCACCACGAAACCTGCAAAGTATTGCAATAAAAGCAGGCAGCAATGTTTGGAGTGGAATAGATTGTCTATCGTGTGCTAATTGCTGCAAAACAATGACCCCTACTTATACAGGTAAGGATATTAAAAAGATCGCTTCTTATTTACAAATAAGCACTGTTGAAATGAAAAGAAAGTGGCTTAAAAAGGAAAGAGGCACGGGTAATTGGTTAAATAAGAACACACCTTGCCAGTTTCTTGACCTGGAAACTAATGTGTGCAATGTGTATGAAGTGAGACCGGCTGATTGCGCAGGCTTTCCTCATTTAACCAAGAAAAAAATAGTCGATTATCTTCATATTCATAAGCAAAACCTTGATGAGTGCCCCGCGACTTTTAAGATGGTTGAAAAGATGAATGAGCTGGTGGAGAAAAGAATTAGTAATTTATAAGAAAACATCTTCGATCAAAAAGAATTCAGGCTCTTTATCCTTAAAAAGTGTGATACTAAGTATATTAAATTGAAGGTTTTTGTAGTCCGGGTTCAGATAAAGATATTCTTCAGCAGCTTTTTTCAAAAAATTAAATTTCTTTTTTGAAACACTTTCTTCGGGAAATGCGCCGGGGAAATAATGCCGGCTTTTCACTTCGATAATATGCAGCAGGCTTTGCTTTTTTGCAATTATGTCGATCTCGTATCGGGAGTATCGCCAATTGCAATGAAGTATCTCAAAATCATTCTTTCGCAGAAATTCAAGGGCCAGTGCTTCGCCTTCTTTACCAAAGTCATTGTGTTGGGCCATACAGTAAATTACAAAACCTTGAGAAAAATCTGTTAATAACCGTGAATAATTAAAGGCAGCTATTGAAACAATTCTTTTATTTTTGCAAACTAATCTTCTTTGTATATGAAACTGAACAGATCGAACCTACTGATATTATTTATACTTATTCTTGCTTGTGCTCTTTACCGTGTTTGGGATAGCAGGCCAATGGGCTTTGCCCCTCAAATTGCTATGGCGCTTTTTGCCGGCTCAATAAGTAAGGATAAACGTTTTGCTTTTTTATTCCCCATTCTTTCTTTGTTTATTTCTGACCTGATCTACCAAATATTGTACATACAGGGCTTGTCAACTATCAAAGGATTTTATTCAGGCCAGTGGGAAAATTATTTATTGATCGCTTCCATTACAGTCATCGGTTTCTTTATTAACAAGAATAAAATTGGACAAATATTCATTGGCTCACTTGTCGGCGCCGTTTACTTTTTTCTTATTTCAAATTTTATGGTGTGGATCGGTGGCGGATTGGACATAAATAATCAGCTATACCCAAGATCATTTAGTGGACTTATGCTTTGTTATTCTGAAGCCTTGCCTTTTTTTAAATGGAGCGTATTGTCAACATTGTTATTTAACGGAATTTTCTTTGGAAGTTTTTATTTGTTAGGGAAGAGTGTATTGAAAAAAGAAATGCAGGCCGCATAAAAATTACCAGGATAAATTATTTGATCCTCTTGGCTTAGGCGAGAGGATTTTTATTTTAAAAGATTGCCTTTGCTTTCAAAACCTTCATCTTCTATTAGTATTCCGGAATCAGCGGCTTCGGTTGCTAATTGATCGCAACGATTATTATTCGGATTATCCGCATGACCTTTTACCCAAACAAAACGGACGAATTGTTTTTTTGAAAGATGATAAAACCGAAGCCACAGATCTTTATTCTTTTTGCCTCCTTTAAAATCGGTTGCTATCCACGTATTCAGCCATCCTTTTTCTACTGAATCAACAACATATTTGCTATCAGAATAAACAACCACTTTCAAGCCATCTTTTTTTAACGCTTCCAAACCAGCTATCACAGCCATTAATTCCATTCTATTGTTTGTAGTTTTTTTATATCCTTGTGATAACTCTTTCTTATTATTTCCGGCTATCAGGATCGTACCATAACCACCCGGCCCGGGATTTCCACGACTGGCACCATCCGTATAAATAATTACATTGGGTTTACTCAATGCTGATAATTTTCTGGTGTAGGAAATTTAATTGGCATTTGCGGTTTGCCAAATATTATTTTTTTTACTTCTCTGCAGTGTGGATTCAGGTAGAGATTGTCAAGTGCCAGGTATTCCCGTTGATCGGCCACTTTTGCGGAGGGAATTATTTTTTTCTCTAATAATTTTTTCAAATATTTTTCTTTTAAGCCAGGTGTTATTAGGCTTTTAGAAAAAACGATCCTTTTCCCGGTTGCTTGTTCCACTGATTTAGCGATCATTTCTGCACAATACATTTTATCATCTGTTGCCAGGTCAAAGTTCATATCAAATTGCAGCTTATTAATATAATGTGTATGTATAATGTTTTTTAATTTTTCAAGCTCTGTTGTTGTAATATCATACCGGTATACCCCAACAGCAATATTGTGAACAGGTGTAATAAATGAATCGACAATATCACGACGCATTATTTCGTCAGGATTGATATCGCCAGCCATATTACTATAAATATACATCGTTCCATTGTCCGTTATTGCAATTCCACTATGCGAATAAAGCTTTTCGCTTTGACTGAAATCGCTTAGCGACTCACTTATAAAATCATTCCCGCATCTTAAAACAAGATCTCCTTCATGGATGCTATCCTTCACAGTATTGATAACCTTCCAGCGTTCCTTTAACAATGAGTCTGATAAAGCGGCAGGTTCTTTAGCATTTGCATTATCCCCGTTATCTGTGCATGCAAATGCGACAAAAGCAAACAATAAAAGGAGAATGTTTATTTTCATAGCAAGTGATAAAATTAAAAAATCCAACCTTGCAAAACCAAAGTTGGATTTTTATAGAAAGAGTTTATTTTTTACTGGCTGATAAAATCAAAGTCATCAATTCCGATCTCGTCGGATACAGAACCGCTTGGCCCACCATTCTTCACATAATACCTGAAACCTATACGATGTTTTTGAGCGATAGTTCCATTTGGTAAACCTGAGATAACTATTTCAAATTTTGTCCATGTAGTTGGATAACCATCAGGATATGGGCTGGGAGAAAGATTCGGATTAAGATCAAGAAGCTTAGTTGTAAAGTCTCCTGTCTCATTCGCTGTTCTGCCAACATTGGTGCTGTTATTAGTTGGGTTTAGCCAAACTTGCATGCGATCAGGAAAATTAACAGGGTTGCCTGTTGTTGTCCAGAAAGAAATGATATCACCATTTTTCATTGATAGTTCGGGAGTGATCAACCAGCAGTTGATAAATGATAATCCTGCACCTGCAGTATAAGGAACAAAGGCAAGTTCGTTTGCACTTGATCTGTAAGAATGTGCAGCAATACGAGAGAAGAAGGGACCACCTTTTACATTATCAGCAACATAAGAACCTTGCTGCCAGGAATCGCCTCCCAAAGGATCACTAAGATTCACACCTTTCCAACCCATATCGATCACACGTTGCATTGAATCGAACTCTTCATGATAAGAAAGACTGGCTGGTTGTGTAGTTTTTGCTGTCACTTTCTCTTCACCACAGGAACTAATAAGAACTGAAGAAAACATTGTAAGTACGAAACCAATGAGTGATAAATTTCTTTTAGTCATTTTAGTTTTTTTATGGTTAGTACTAAATGATTTTGTTGGTTACTAATTATTTTTTACTGATATAAGACACCGCGTCAATACCGATAGAAGAGGCACGTCCGTTGCTGCCCGCTTCTTCAGTAAAATAACGGAATGCAAATCTTCCTTTTGTTGGTCCATCCAGCCCGATAACAGTAGCTTCAAATCTTGTCCACACATGCGGGTAGGCTTGTCTTGCCTGTTGGTAAAGTGGGTTTGCCGGGTTATTGAAAGCGCTTTTAAGAAATTCGTAATAGAATGGATTGATATCAAGTAACGGAACAGTGAAATCGCCGGGATCAGTTCCATTTCCACAATTCAATGAAGTAGTTTTATTTAATCGTACTTGCATACGATTAACAAAATCAGTTGAATCGTTATTAAAGAACAATAATTGTGTACGAGTGTAAAAAACAATTTTATCGCCATTCTGCATGGTCAATTCTGGTGATACTGCCCAATTACTGATAGTGCCTGCTGCAGATGCGGTAGATTGATAATCGGCCCAGAGATAGCCATTACCTGTACCTGACCATGATAAAAAAGGAACACCTGAATTTCCATCGGGATTTTGCCAGTTCCGACGTCCGATAAGATCACTCCTGTTTATAAAACGCCATCCTCTATCATAAGCTTTTTGTGCAGTATCAAATTCTTCAACAAATGACTGATTGGGAACTGGTGGTGGTGCTAAAAGATAACTGTCGTCTTTGCAAGATTGTAATAAGGTAAGGATAGATACAACTGCCAATAAGAATCCAGGGAATGTAGATTTCTTCATAAGCGTTCAGTTAGTGTTGATTATGGGAGTGAAAGTAGTTAAATTTTATTTTCAAAAAAAACATTTTTTTTCTACAATTGTGTCAAAATCAAACCTGGAATACACCCAATTTTATAGCTGGTAAATCAGTGTTATTGTTTGATGCAGAGATAGCTTCTGAGATAATTGTTCTGGTTTGGATAGGGTCAATAATGTCATCAACCCATAACCGTGCTGCAGCGTAATAAGGACTTGTTTGCAGATCGTAGCGATTTATTATTTCAGATAACAACTTTTGTTCTTCTTCGGGTTTCACTTCCTGTCCTTTGGATTTCATTGCATTCACTTGAATTTGCAAAAGTGTTTTTGCTGCCTGGTCGCCGCCCATGACCGCGATCTTTGCCGTGGGCCAACCATAAATAAAACGTGGGCCATAAGCTTTGCCACACATTGCATAATTACCGGCGCCATATGAATTACCAATTATGATTGTGATCTTCGGAACGACTGAATTGGCAACAGCATTTACCATCTTAGCACCGTCTTTAATGATACCTGCATGTTCGCTGCGGCTGCCTACCATAAAGCCAGTTACATCTTGTAAAAAAACGATCGGGATCTTTTTCTGATTACAATTGAGAATAAATCTCGCAGATTTATCGGCGCTATCGTTATAAATAACCCCACCTAATTGCATCTCGCCTTTTTTTGTTTTAACGATCTTGCGTTGATTGGCAACAATACCTACTGCCCATCCATCAATTCTTCCATAACCGCAAACAATTGTTTTACCATAATCTTCCTTGAATTGTTCGAAATCTGAATTGTCAACAAATCTTTCAATAACGTCAACTATATCGTATGTCTTTCCGTCAAATGGCATTAGTCCATACAATTCATTCGGATCTTTTTTCGGAGCAACAGATTCAATTCTATCAAATCCGGCTTTTTCTTTTTCTCCCAGCATTGAGATCATTCGTTTAATATGATCCATGCATTCCTGTTCTGTTTTGAATTTATAATCTGCTATCCCCGAAATTTCAGTATGTGTATTTGCACCACCCAATGTTTCTGTATCGATATCTTCACCAATGGCAGCCTTTACAAGATAGGGTCCTGCTAAAAAGATCGATCCATTTCCTTCCACCATTAATGTTTCATCACTCATGATCGGTAAATAAGCGCCACCTGCAACACATGGTCCCATTACAGCTGCAATTTGGGTAATGCCCATTGCACTCATTCTTGCATTGTTGTAAAATATTCTTCCAAAATGTTCTTTGTCCGGAAAGATCTCATCCTGCATGGGGAGAAAAACCCCAGCACTGTCAACAAGATAAATAATGGGTAAATGATTTTCCATTGAGATCTCCTGCATACGGAGATTCTTTTTACCAGTAATAGGGAACCAGGCGCCAGCTTTTACCGTTTGATCATTAGCAACGATAACACATTGCCGGCCGCTTACATACCCAACACCAGCAACGGTGCCGCCTGCGGGGCAGCCACCTTGCTCATCATACATTTTGTAGCCGGCAAAAGCTCCGATCTCAATAAAGGGTTTATCATTATCGGTTAAATATTCTATACGTTGACGTGGAGTGAGTTTGTTTTTTTCTTTTTGTTTTTCAATTGCTTTTTTACCGCCGCCTTCATATATTTTTTGCAAACGCTGCCGCATTTCGCTGAGCAGCATTTTCATGGAATCTTCATTGCGATTAAATTCGATATTCATGCAGACGGGGTTATTTAGCAAATATAATTTAGAATCTTTGCATCGTTGTATTTGATTAAAATCACCCGGACGGAAGTTTTTATTAGTAAAAATTATTTGAATAATTTATACTACTTGATACATGGAAATACGACAGGAAAAAATTAAGCCCCATCAAAAGATGAGGCTTAATTTTATTTATTTGTAAGCAATTTAATTTACAAGTAACTCATCAAGATTTTTATATGCTGCAGCAAAACCGTCTTTAAAACCCATTTCAATTATCTTTTCCATCGCTTCTACTGAATCGAATGATATCTCTATATCTACTGATATCTCTATATCTACTTTTGTTCCGGCTTCTGCTTTATTAAATGCAACTTTCCAATTCATTCGGGAAATCCGTATTGATATGTCCCTTTTCATCACAAGACGCATCCGATCTCACTGTTTAGGCGATATTTTAGAACAGGGAACGCCTGGCAAATGGCTGTTCTTGGTTTTTTGGTGCAACATTATTTTAAATTAATGTGTCAGACATCAGATTATTCAATCCTTATTGTTATTTTCGAACTGCCATTTTCTTCATAACCAATAAGCTGCTTGTTTTGAAGAGTCAAAAAACAAACGATCTTGCCTCACGATTGCGTAATGACGACATTAACGCTTTTAACACACTCTATTGGGAGTATCATGCAGCTGTATACGCCAATACCTTAAAGCTTATCAAAGACCCGGCGCTTGCTGAAGATATTGTCCAGGAAGTATTTGTTACATTATGGGACAAACGCCATACGATCGACCCCGAACAGGATATTGTCGGGTGGCTCTTCGTAATAAGCCATCATAAAACAGTTGATCAGTTAAAGCAAAAATTGAGACAAATACTTGCCCAGAAAAACTTAAACATTTTCTCTGAAGTTCATTCCATCATTGTAAATGCTGACTTAAAAGAAGATCAATTGAATGCTATCGAAGAGGCAATGGACCAACTCTCTCCACAAAAGCGAAAAGTTTTTGAATTATGTAAAGTGCAGGGAAGAACTTATAAAAAGGCTGCAGAAGAATTGCATATCTCTAAATATACTGTAAAGGAATATTTATCCGATGCGCTGGTAAGTATAAAAAAATATATTGGTGAACACCCCCGCCAAACAGGTATAATTATTTACTTTTTAATTTTCACAAACGTCTTCTTTTGACCTTCATTGATCAGGAATACAGACCCATTCATAAAAAAGATCTGAATTAGCCCCCCCTTTTTAAGATATCCGTAGTATTTATAAAAAACTATTGGACGAACAAAAAATCAAACTCAGGAAATTGCTGAGTGAATCTGACTGGACCCCGAAAGAAATGCAATGGTTATTGAATTACCTTGAAAATTCAGATGGAGATGAGTTAATACAACTTATGCACAAGCATTTTTCTGATGATCTTGAAAATTCTAAAGGGATTAGCCCTGAAGCTTCCAATCAATTGTTCAAGGCGATCCATGATAAGATAAGTGCAGAATCAAAACAAGTAAGGCGGCGTGTAATTCCTTTTCGCAGAATTGCAATAGCTGCATCAGTTATTGGCCTTCTTCTTTTAAGCGCATCTTTATTATATAATAGAAATATATCAAAGAAAGCTGTAAATGCAGAAGTAAATGAACATCGCTTTAAGAACGATGTGTTACCGGGGAGTGATAAGGCTACTTTAACGTTGGCTGATGGATCTACTGTGATGCTTGACGACGCACAAAATGGTACCCTTGCTCAACAAGGAAGTTCGAAAGTTATTAAGCTTGGTGGAAAGCTAATGTATGATCCTACTAATAAAAATTCCAAAGAGATTGTTTACAATACAATCTCTACTCCTAATGGTGGACAGTACCAATTAGAATTACCGGATGGTAGCCTGGTATGGCTTAATGCAACTTCTTCTATTCATTTTCCAACATCATTCGCTGGAAAAGAAAGACGTGTAGAAATTTCAGGGGAGGCCTACTTTGAAGTAGCAAAGAATCGTGATATGCCTTTTATAGTAGCTGTAAACGGAGGGGAAGTGCAGGTATTGGGAACTCATTTTAATGTTAATGCATATAGCGATGAGGATAATGTAAAGACTACTTTATTAGAGGGATCGGTAAAGTTTGTATTTGGTGCTAGTACTAATATGCTAAAACCAGGTCAGCAATCGCAACTTACAACTGACGGCATGATCAAAGTAGTAAGTAATGTTGATGTTGATGAAGTGGTTGCCTGGAAAAATGGAATGTTTGATTTTGAGAACGCTGGTATTGAAACTGTGATGAGACAACTATCTCGTTGGTATGATGTAGAAATTGAATACAAAGGAAAGACAGATGATCTATTCATTGCCGAAATGCGTCGTAATATAAAATTGTCAGATGCATTGAAGGCTTTGGAGCTTACTGGTAAAGTAAAATTTGAGATCCAGGGGAAGAAAATAATTGTGATGCCATAGGCATCGAAGTTTTTTTATCGTGGATTAAATGATCCGTCCTTATGGAAGCACAAGTATGAGGGTTCATAAATAGGAGTGTTCGAAGAATTATATTGACATTTTGAAAATGAGGAAATAATTAGTTAGTTAAAGTAAACCGTCCCGCGGATGAGGCAGAACGGTTTAATTAGGCTAACAAATACCAGAGCGATATAGACTTTTATTGTTTAACCTAAAATCAAAACAAAATTATGCAATTTATTGCTTGCTGCGTCCCTCAGTGGTTACGGAGGCGGGGGACGATCAAAATGTTTATGATTATGAAACTAACCACAATTTTTATGCTTACCGTTTGTCTCAATGCCAGTGCAAATGGTTATTCACAAAATGTAAGTCTCAACGAAACCAACTCTCCGCTTGATAAAGTATTCAGGGAAATCAAAAAACAGTCTGACTATACTTTTGTTTATACCAAGGCACTGTTGAAGA